>JAJFLP010000023.1 GCA_021772635.1 Verrucomicrobiota bacterium
ATAAGATGATTGGAGAAGGCGCCACGGTGAAAGTGAATTTTCATTCACTAAGATGTGAAGCCAAGCCAATCGGTTTATTCGAGCAGAGATTAGGGCTCGTAGAAGAATACTGGTGAATTATTCAGGCTAGACGTGATATTCCCGTTTGGGGCGTTAATTTGGCCTGCACGAGGTCAGCCAGGTTCGAGGTTGAACAAATATCCCGTAAGGTTACAGTATAACTTTCAAAACTTATTGACAGAGAGAATCAGTAATGAAAACACTCGCACTAATAGAAGATAACCCCGATAATCGCATGCTCATTCACGCTATATTGGCCGGTGCCTATGAGATTCAGGAGTATGAAACTGGGATCGAGGGATTAGCTGGAGTACGTGAAAAAGTACCTGATTTAGTGTTGCTGGATATTTCTCTTCCCGGCATGGATGGATCAGAAGTCATAAAAGAGATCCGTGCCGACCAAAACGAGGAACTGCGGGATCTGCCCGTAATTGCCTTAACTGCGCATGCAATGGCTGGTGATCGCCATAAGTTTCTCGAAATGGGGTTCAATGAATACGTCACGAAACCGATAGTTGATACGAGCGCGTTAACGGATACGATCGAGTTTTTACTGAAACTCGATAAGTAGTGGCTATCTCAAGTCAACCCCTTGCTGCCGTATAGCGTATTATAGCTATCGTTGCTTGAAGATCCTCATCCCAGATCACTGCAGTTTGCAGGCCAATGATAACGCGGGGGGCTCTCAGCATGAGCCCCAGGTATCTCGGTGTAAATTCTTCATCCGCGAATCGAACACTATGAAATCAATCGACGCTTGTCGTTGACCTACAAACAGCGGCAGGCAAATCTTAAGCGGTCGCTTATGCCTTCCCCAGAAAAACAGAAGAACAAAGATCGCCAAATTCCCAGAAAATTAGTGCTGGGAATTATCGGGTTTTGCGTCCTTCCGCTCTTCCTTAGTCTCTTCAATATTCAGTTTGCAACATACTCAAGTCCGCTTCCCGTAGGAATCCAATCGGATCTGCAATCTCCAGAGGTTGCCGAGATACTACAGTACTCCCTCCGCCAAAGCCTCACCCATTCAATGATGGAGCAGGCTGCATTTTTCAGTGTTGTCTTAATCGCTCTATTTACCCTGATCCATTTTCGAGTCACACAAAGCCGGGTGATTCCGGTCATTGGTCTGGCCCTGATATTCGGGGGAATGCTCGATAGTTTTCACGGTGTAATCGCGGATTGTCTACTGAAACCAACTTTCGAGACCGCAGATATTATAGGCCTCTCATGGGTTGTATGTAGGTCATTTGACGCGCTCATTTTAATTATCGCTACAGGGATGCTTGTCGCCAGGCGCCGTCGTAATCAAGTGAAGGACATCATCCTGATCAGTGCGGTCGCAGTTGTCTTCGCCGTAGCCAGCTTCCTCATCGTCCGCATCTGTATGGTCAACGGCGTTCTGCCAAAAACAATATATAGAGAAAACCCGGTTATGGGGCTTATCGTTCGCCCTTTGGATCTGATTCCACTACTATTGTTTGCGTTTGCAGGAATAAAACTATTCCCCCGCTTGAACCGACGTCGTCCGAGCGTATTTACACATGCCCTCGTAATTAGCGCGGTGCCGAATGTTATCGCTCACGCGCACATGGCGTTCGGATCTGATGCATTGTTCGACAATCATTTCAATATCGCGCACTTCGTCCGGATCCTGGCACATGTTGTTATTTTGATTGGCCTGGTTATCGACTATTTCAAGGTTTATAAATATGGACAGGACGCCTTAACAGACGTGAGCAAAACTCAGGAGAAACTGAGAAAAGCTAATTACGATTTGATCGTCGCACGAGATCAGGCGCTTGAGGCGAACCGGCACAAGAATATTTTTCTGGCGAACATGAGCCATGAGCTTCGGACGCCGCTGAATTCTGTAATAGGATTTTCTGATGTCCTCTTGAACAATAAGGCGAACAACTTAAGTGAGACTGATCTGAAGTATTTAACGCGAATAAGCGAGAACGGCCGACACTTACTGAGGCTGATTAACACCATACTTGATCTGTCCAAGATCGAATCAGGACAGCACAAATTGGAACTCGATGATGAATCGTTAGACGAGTTAATCGATGAGGTACTTATTCAATTCGAGGTCCTGGTTCGCGAAAAAGGTATTACACTTGAGAAGAGCGTTTCCAGCGAAATGAATCCAATCAACACGGACCGGTTTAAGTTGAAGCAGGTGCTGATAAATCTTGTTGGGAACGCGATAAAATTTACAGATCAAGGCGGAGTAAGCCTTAACGTAGACGTGGATGCAGCGACAAAAACGGTTAACCGAATCGATATAGTAGACTCAGGTATCGGTATCCCGAGTGATAAGACCACCACGATCTTCGACGCTTTTCAACAAGCCGACACGAGTACGTCGCGGAAGTACGCCGGAACCGGGCTCGGATTGAGTATCTCGAAATCCTTATGTAACTTAATGGGGTATCGGCTTGAGGTTACGAGTAAAGAAGGGGAAGGGTCGACCTTTACGTTGTATATGAATGATTAATGACCTATTCCTCGGAGGCTAAGTAATACTTGCTGGTCTGAGACTGCCGCGCCCGTTTCTGTTATGCCCGTCAGAGTCAGAAATTTTATTCGTCACGGGTCTAAACACATCTGTTGACGTTGCGGTCGCCCATCGTCGCCGCGCGAAGTCCCGATTCTCTCCACTTTCTTTCCCCAGCCGGATCTACACGCGAAACTTTCTATTATAGCAGTATATTTCGCCCGATATTAATGAGTAAATATAAATGACATACTCCCTAAACTAATTATACCGAACATCATGGAGTTTTCGTCCGGATTACCCGAGACTCTCGCTTGTGCGGAGAAATACCGAACGGTATTTCTTGGCTGACAAATTCGAAGCTATCCCAAAATTGTACTGCTTGCAGTATACATACGCATACGGCTGCAGACGGGCTCTTATGAATACTGATATGGTTAATTCTTCCTCAAATACCGAGCAATCCACGTTATTCCAGGGACGCTACAAGATCCAACACCGGATTGGCACCGGAAAATCCGGGGATGTTTTTTCTGCGTATGACAAGAAGACGGCGACCAATGTCGCTGTAAAAGTTTTTTCCGCAGCTGTCTGTTCAGATCCGGCACGCGGGTCACAGTTAAAGCATAAATTGAAGCTGGGGCTTAAGTTGCGTCATCCGTACGTGGTTAAGATTCTGGATGTTGATACGGATAACGAGCCATACGCGATCGTAATGGAATTGCTTCGTGGAATGACCTTGCGGGAGAATATCCGAATGCTCGCCGGCGCTAATGAAGGTTTCGATATCAGGGAGGTCGTGCGAATTGGTTGTGCCGTGTGCGAAGGGCTGAGCGCGGTGCATAGGTGGACCGTACACCTGAATATTAATCCGGAGAATATATTCCTGTGTTACGACGGGACAGTAAAGGTAATGGAGTTCGGAGTCCCGCCAATACCGGATACTGCCGCGGACAGTGAGAGTTCCCGTAAAATTAGGTATTTAGCTCCCGAGCAGGGCGACGGTACTTTGACCGCAGACCGGCGAGCCGATCAGTATGCGCTTGCGGTCGTTCTAACCGAGGCCCTATCGCTATCCATCCCGTCCGCAGAGGCGCTTTTGATAAGTAAAGATACGACGGTGAAGGACCCGGGTTTAATACCGGTGCTCAAGAGAGCATTATCCGAGAATCCATCTGATCGTTATCCCGATATGCACGAGTTTACAACGGCTTTACAGCACGCCCCACGCGGCAATTTCCTGGTAAAGAAAATACCCGTTCTTATCGTCGTAACAGCCTTGATTTTTCTTGGCACTATGTTCGTCAAGACAGGGAACGAAGTCTACCCGCATCTACCCGCAATTTTTCCGGCCAAGAGTTCTGCGGGCGATGCTGAGTTCGCTAAATCAACTGCCCTAACGTGGCGGAAACGATGGTATGATCTTAATTCGCCTGGGGACAACATCTCGTTGCAGGCTGAATTGGCGCAGAACGATATGAATCGCGCGCGAATGCTGTATTCAGCCGAGCGGGTACCCGGAGCGAAATCGGCGTTTAAGCGGGCCGGTGACCTATACCGTGCTGCCGTTGGCTCCCTATCCAGAAGGTCAGAGCGACGGGAAAAAGCCGAAATCGCCCATGGTAAAGTAGAGGGAATACAAAGAGCGATCAATAACTTGCTTTCCAGTGGGTATATCGGGGGCGTACCTCAGTCTGTGACCATGGGGTCTGAAGCATTGACTGCCGGTGACGACGCCTATGAAGACGGCAACTATATCAGCGCCTATGAGAACTACACGCGAGCGCAGGGGTATTTCGAAGCTGGATCGCTTGAGATTCAAAAGCAACTATCTCTGTCCTTGCGGATTGGAAATATCAGGCAGACTATCGCGAGCCAATCTCAGGTTTGGAACGATTTAAGATCCAAGTTCAATATCGAGGAGTCTACGCAAATCGATCGCGCGCAAGTTGCCAGCGAGCACGCCGATGAGTCGATGGAATTGAACGAGTTCGACACCGCCTTACGTTTTTACGAAGAAGCCCTCGAACATTACAACGCAGCGATTTCAGCCGCCGCGAAAAACATCAACGTATTCGACAATACCAGTTCCTCGAGGGAGCGCGTAATCCAGCTCGTTCAGGTTTGGGACGAGTTGGCTCGAAACGGTCAGGTGACCGACAAGAAATTCGCTTCACAACTCCGACAGCAGCTAAGTATCGGCGATAGTTACTTCACTAATAATGATTACGGCAATGCGAAGTCCGCGTATGACGCAGTTGCCAAGTCGCTGGAAACTGAGCTTGATTCGGTTAACCAGCGTGCCAGAGAATCGACAATGACGAAGTATGAGGATGCCAAAGTTCTATTAGAGCAATGGGATAAGTCGAGTCGGATGTTCAGCGAAAAAGTGGCGGATGAAACCGACGCCAGAAGACGCGGAGTCCTTATGTACACCAAGGACTTCTTCGATAGTTATTTATACCGCGAGGCCCCCGTGGGGATTGCGGCGATGGCTGACTTCGAACGCACCGAAAAATTGATAAGCGAAAATCAGTTCGCCTTAGCCGGAGTTGTCCTCACGCAAGTTCACACCGCCGTTACGACTCTCGCAGATATCGCTGGGCAGATCGAAGCGCCCCTACAGGACGCATATCTGGCACAACGCAAGGCTGAGGCCGGTCGCGCTATACTCGGACCGTTTGCAACAGAAATAGCGGAGATTAACCGACTCTTTGCGTCCGGCGATCAACTCTTGGGCGACGGAAAGATCGCTCTTTCAGGTGGCGATGTAGAGCGGGCTACTGCCGTTTTCCGTGAGGCTAAGTGGCTGTATTCGCTGGTGTTTCAACAGGCACCTTTGGAACTAATGGCGTATGTCAAAAATGGCGCTGATCTGCCGAACAAGGAATTGGCGTTGGCCGCATTCAAAAAAGTCCGAGACTATAAGTCCGAATCTATCGGTGAGCCACCGCCCCAGAACGATTCGGAGCATGAGCTTACGTACGTTGACACAGCGGTTGCCCACGGAAGAGTTCGATTCAATAAGAACCTCGTGCCTGCGGTTCTGAAAGCTGACGAGTTGATCTCAATTTTTGGCGTAGCCCCCCGAAAATGGGGCGAGGCTGAAAAGGTTTTTATTTTCGATAACCTGGGAATCACTGCTTATATCCAAGACGACGGTTTGCACGTGGGCGAACTTCGGTTGTATATGTCCGCTTCGCCGTCGAACGGATGGTCGCCGCGCGTATCATACGCGGGTACTGTCAGTATTAATGAATACCAAATCGAGCCTGGACAGATATTTGACACCTCTGTAAGCACGATAGCGCCGGACTTGATATACGAGGGCGTCCGTGTGAACTCTTACGGAGGAATCAATGATAATCCGAATGTCCATATCGCCCGGCTGAAAGACTCCCAAAGAATCGAATATATCCGGATCGGCTTTGAATAATATTGCTCGGCCTACCCGGAGAATACTTTACGTGATGAATTTAAGTTCTCTCTTGCCGTATTCTCGAGCAAGCCTGGTTGTAAAGATGGCGGGTCCTGTCCGTACGGATCAAAAAATCGAATGTTCTCGCTACGATCCCTAAACTCCGACAGGCGCCCAGTCCCAGTCCCAGATCCAGCGAACTTTTCGTTGGATTTTCTTCGTAATCTTACTCGTACTCTTCCTCGTTTTTCGAGGTGAAAATGGGAAGGGATTACGATTATGATTACGAGTACGATTACGAAATAGGAATGTTCGCTTATTTTAGGCTAGTCGATAAGATATTCAGTAGGCGTCGTGCTTGATGTAAACAACAGAGACCTGTATTCCTCGTTTTTATCAAATGCGATCCACCCAGCCGATATCTGATTTTCATCAGCAATTTGCCGGGCCGCCAGATACGTTTCGAATGCATCGCTCCAGACATTAAAACTTAGGAAGTTCTTGTCCGCTTTTATCTTCTTTAAGACGGCGTTAAATGCTGATTCGGGTCGTTGTAATTCCTCAATCGACTCGCCCGCATTCGGATCGCGCCAGTCGATCTCAACGAATATCTGATTCCCGACGTGCATCACGTTTAATCGAAAGTTTTCATCCCCGATATAGTTTCGTCTGAAATAGTTGGCTAGGATTTCCGGTTTTGAGTTACCGCCGAATTTACGTCCCGGCGAGGACCCTAGTGCATTCAGAATTCCGGACTGCAGGAGGTTATTTAGAAGGGTAATGTCGAAATGAGCGATTCGTCCACGCCGGCAAAAGAATATGGCCGGTTGGCTTCCAGCGGGCGCTGGCCGGGGATTCGGAAGACGGACGATCTTCTGGTCGACGTTAATCGCGGCGGACGGCCCGAGTTTCATCTTAAGCGCGTTTAAAATCCCCTGCTTCTGTCTAAGTTCAGATTCTTGTGCGGCGACGGATTCGCGAAGTTTAGCGACGCGGTCGCTAAAGTTGATAAACTCCAGGTTATGGTTTAAGAACTGAGCAATCTGGACTTTTCGAACGTCCAATTCGCTCTCCAGCTGTTCGCGCTTAATGTCAACAAGCGCAGATTCAGGAGAGTTTAACAAAATGTTTTCGTTCTCCTGAATCTTCTGTTCAATACTTTTAATATCTTCCGTTATTCGGCTTATCGATTTCTCGGTGGAATCGGATTTTTCCTTTTCGGTCTGTTGAATCCGATTCACTGCATCACCTACGTTTATCTGTGTTACGACAAGTATGATGATTAGGATTCCAACCACGTTTGCCATCGTATCGAGTAACGAGTCATAGTTCTCAGTATTTTGTTTACCTCGTCTTCGCATTTTCGTGCCAACGTTTAAAAGGTCTGCTTACCGTAGTTGCTCTGCTTATACCATACCCAACGCCGTCGATTCTTCGACCAGGCGTCGTCCGCGTGACTAGTTTAAGGTCGTCCAAAAATTGTACTGCTTGCAGTATATCTTGAATTCTCGCAGTCCAAACTGATACAGCGCGTTAGCCTGATTAATTCATGCGATTCGTCGCGAGAGCACTTAACTCGCTCATAATAAATCGATTAGAGAAAACTTGACGGCGAAAGTGAATATTCATTCACTGAGATGTAAAGTTGATCTAATCGGCTTATTTGAGCAGAGATTAGGGTTTGCAGCATAATACTGATGAATTATTCAGG
>JAJFLP010000024.1 GCA_021772635.1 Verrucomicrobiota bacterium
ACATACTATTAGATGAGTTTCTTAGGTTGAGGAATCTCGGAGATCGACAATGGTATTTAGATCGTATCTCCGAGACCCTCGGAGGCCCACCCCTAATCGCTAAAAAAAGAAAGGACCCCAGTAATGAAAATGACGCATAAAACTATCGATGTCAACCGTGTGAACTATCTGAATGTCTGCAGTGATGTCCATAAGGAACGGCTGTTTTTTACGGCTCGCTGCGGCTCCTTTGAATTTGCGGATATTTGCCTCAATCGGAGTCGACAGGTGGAATCACAACTCAGGGAGTTTAAGAAAGTGGCCGATGAGAACGGCAAGAACATGCGGGTTGTCTGCGAACCCACGGGTGAGTATGACCGTGTTTTGCTTAGGACGGCTCATCGCATGGGGCTTCCGACCGCCTATGTAAATACTGAAAACGTGGTGCGTTATCGGCAGATAGAAAGCAACGACAGCGGGAAAACCGACACCAAAGATCCTCGAGTGATCTGCAGTCTCGCTGACCAGAACAAGGTGATGCCGATTCGAGAGTTGGACGAACAGTACCTCACGCTGAGGAAACTGGGTTCAATTGCTGAAGATGAAGAAGTCAATATCGTTCGTGTTAAAGGACAGCTGCATCGTGAATTATTTAACTTGTTTTGCGACTATGATTTCAAAAAGGATTTCCTTTACACCAAGTCGGGACAGGCTTTGGTTCAGCTTTATCACTGTAGTCCTTACCGTATCATCAAGTTCGGTTTCAAACGCTTTGAGAAGAAGATGAAGACTCATGTCAAAGGCATTCGAAAAACGACAATTCAACGGCTGTGGAGCAGCGCCCAGGCATCGATACTCCATCAACTACCGGACTGCTATATAGAGATATGCGAACAACGAATTTTCCAACTGTATTCTGATTATGAAAGGTACCAACAACGCAAGGACAAAATCGAAGAAGAAATGATTAAAATTCTGCAGATATTACGGGAAAATGACCCGAAACTTCCGCAACCGACTCCACATCTAATCAGCGAGAAAAACCTCGCCAAATTGCTGGCGGAAACCGGGCCCTTAGGCGATTTTAGCTCAATACGCCAGCTCTTCCGTTATGGGGGACTAAACCTGCGCGAACGGGAAAGTGGACAATATAAGGGCAAGACGAAAGTCGCCAAGAAAGGGCGCTCAAGGTTACGAAAGGTTCTCGGCAATATTGTCCTGCCGCTCGTGCCCGGACATAAGCTTTACGGAGGCTTCTACCATCACAAGAAGGATGTGGATAAGATGCCTGGAAATAAGGCCATGATGGTGACGATGAGAAATTTTCTTAGGAAGTACTGGGGCTGGTACAAGGCCGGTGGCAGCCAATTCGATGCAACACGCTGGTTCACCTGCGAAAGCCAGCGGGAAAAGACAGCATAATCTACCACCAACGATTCCAACTATAGAGACATTCAAGAAAGGGAAAAAATAATAAGTTCTGGTGAAAGCCCTTGCCGGAGATGATCGCAAAAAGTTCACGGCTCGTAAGAGACTGTCGCCTCAAACATCTCCTTAAGTCACTCTGGCAGGGTTTTCCCTTCACAGCCAATAAAGTATGGATGTTCCTTGAGAACCGAAAGGTGGGAGTATAGCTGGAAGTGGAATAGCCTTCATCACGACTGAAAGGATATCAGATGTAACAAAGTTTTCGAAAAATTTTCCCCATGGGGAACCCCGGCTCCGCCGAGGTCCGTGGCTCGAGGTGGTCTGGTGAAATCAGGAGGGATCCGGTTATTCCCGCCCCTCGGCCCAGCCCGTGTTATCACACGGCCCGGGTCCCCCTCGGGGCTATGCCACACTAAGAAATAAATTTCTATTTGACTATTTTAGTCTAAAGGGACTGTTTTGTTGGACATTCGTTTCTTTTGCTTGTCCTTATAGAATGCCACAAGGCGTTTAGGATCAAATCCTCCACAACTTCCAGAGATGTCCCTTCTCGTTTTTCTAATGTCGGCAATAGTTTCTCGTTCTCATTCATCTCAAGCCTCCATCAATTCGAGTGGTGTAAGGATTTCCGGAGTATGAACCCTTAATCGTTCATTGATTCGTCGAATATGCTTTCTCTTATTTTCATTCGAAAGGTGTTTGCAATTCCATGTAAGAAGATAATCCATCTTGTAAAATGTGGTAATGGCCGAATGAAGGGGCGTCACCTAGTTTATCTTTCGGCATGAGAAAATTGGCTATATGAACTTCCACAATTTCCTCAATCTCGTCATTGATCGCTAGGAGATTAAATTCTTTAAGAAGCACTATCTTTTCCTGTTTATCAGGGTGATTACCATCCTCTAATTCATTGAACACGGCTTCTGATGTCGAGCACGCGAAGTTGTCTTTTTTGTTGCCACCACGTTCCCGTCCAATTACGGATTGCGACAAATTCCGGTTCTGTTCTGACTTCGTGGTAGAATGAAGGAATATGTTTCGATGTAAACGGTGGGTTGCATATGGCTTTATATTTTAGTCCAACGTTTAGCTCACCTACTGGGGAAGGAGCGTTTAAGGTTGGCGTCAAACCTTTTATTATGAAGTAAAGAGCGCCATGAAACGAAATCGAGGCTGGTCTGCCCAACCACCCAATATACTTCATATTAAAGGTGTGACCCCAATGAATACACCAATGAATACACTGACGAAAAAATAAGGAATTCGCGAAGATTTTTAATGGCTCTGGCTAATCACGCTTCTAATGAGATAGCCCACATAACCGACATAACTGGCCAACAGCACAGCGCCTTCGACGCGGTTTATGCGGCCCCGCCCGCGAAACCCGTAACCGATGACAAACAGTGAAACGGTCAAGGTTGTCATCACTAGAACGTCGCGCGAGAAAACTTCCCGCCCCGCTGAAATTGGATGAATCAACCCGGCGACCCCAACCACGGCAAGCGTGTTGAACAGGTTAGAACCGATTATGTTACCCAATGCCAAATCATGCTCGCCCCTGCGGATAGCGATTATCGACGAGGCCAGCTCCGGCAACGATGTGCCGACGGCAATGATGGTCAAGCCAATAATCAGATCACTGACGGCAAAACCATGGGCGATCTCCACTGCACCCCATACCAGAATACGCGAGCTCAAAATCAGCAGAACCAGGCCGGTCAGCAACGAGAAAACGGAACGATTAATCGGTCCCGAGTCGGTCGCGAGTTTTTGCTCCATCTCACTGGCAAAGGCGTCCGTTTTCTTGTACACGCTCTGCCAGATGGTCCACACCATCAAGGCCGCGAACACCGCAAGTAACACAAGGGCATCAACGCGAGAGATTTCGCCGTCTCGTACCTGCCAAGCCGCGAGCGCTGTAACCCCGGTCAGCAGCGGCAGTTCCCGACGCAGCACCTGTGACTGCACTGCCACGGGACTGATCACGGCCGTAAGACCAAGGATTAAGGCGATGTTAGCAATGTTCGAGCCGTACGCGTTACCAAGGGCAAGGCCAGGGTTGTTCTGAAGTGCAGCCAGTGCGGAGACCACCAATTCCGGCACTGACGTACCGAAACCGACGATGACCATTCCGATCAAAAGAGGGGGCATGCGAAAATGCCGGGCGGTCTTGCTTGCCCCGTCAACAAAACGATCGGCGCTCCATACCAGCAGCACCAAGCCGAAAGCAACTGCAACAAAAGCAAGCGTCATGGCGGACTTGAGTCCCTTTCAGCGCATTTCTGATGAAACGTTGCTGATCCCGCGCCACAACCGATTACGGACTCAATCGCCTCGCCAGGCGACACGTTGAGTTCCATCACACGCTCTTCTCTTACGTGTAGAATAAACCCAGATGTCGGATTCGGCGCCGTGGGGACGAATATTGTGCACCATCCATCCTCAGATCGCTCAACTGCAAAACCGGACATGCGAATACCCGCCTCTTCGAAGCGAACGACCGAAAAAGATGACAGCGGCGATTTTTCCGTGCCAAGTAATTGCGAAACCACATTTCGAACAAGCGCATAGCCGGGAGCGCGATCGAAAAAATTCTTCTCGACCAATTCCTTCACCTTTCTGCCTACTGCGGTAGTTACAGCGTGTCCGAGCGAATAGCATGCAACAATGAATACGATCAATACGATGACCGCGCCCCAGTTCACACCAATCCCAAGACGACTGGCGACCAACGCACCAGCCGGGCGTACAAAGCCGAACAGCACCCTCCAGATCCATAGGAGAAAGGTGACTAGGATAAGAGAAGGCAACAACACTGCCAGACCTTTTAGTGCTGTCGACTTTAACGTTTTTCTACGCATTACAATGGGCTCCATCGGTAAAAAGAAAATTCAGTAACATTCAACAGATGGGACCTAGTCGGGGTCACACCTTTATTGCGGACGAAAACTCGAAGAGGTTCAGTATACAAAGAACTTTCCTACCGCAATCGCTTGCTCACGAATACGAACGCCACTCTTTTCTTACGATCAATCGGGCACCTTTTCGAAAACTGACGTAGGACAATCCCCACTGTAAAGTCACGAATAGTCGGTTCCGAAATCCGGTGAGGTAGTAGATGTGTACGATTAGCCAGAGAACCCACGCCGTAAAACCGTGAAGTTTTAGTCGCCCGAACTCGGCAATCGCTTTATTTCGCCCGATGGTTGCCATTTGTCCCTTGTCAACATACTTGAATGAACTGCGGGGCCGACCGGCTATTTCCCGAATAATATTCTCCGCTATAAACCGCCCTTGCTGCAGGGCCGCGGGAGCCATACCTGGAAGCGGTTGAGTTCGATCATGAGCAAAGTGCGCCTGGTCGCCAGCAACCATAATATTCGGGTAACCGGAAATACTGAGATCGGATTCGACAATGATCCGCCCCTGTTTGTCGATGGGAAAATTAAGGCGTTTACCCAGGCTCGAAGCCTTTACTCCAGCTGCCCATAGAACCGTCGCGGCGTTTATTTGCTGTTCGGACGCAACGACTCCACTACTGTCGACATTGCTGACGAATGTGTTAACCCGTACGTCGACGCCCAAGTCTTTTAGCTGCTCAGTTGCCCAGAGAGATAGTTTCTCAGAAAATGTCGGAAGTATTCTAGGGCCCGCCTCGATTAGAAGAATTCGAGTCGCTTGCGGATCGATATGTCGAAAATCTTCTGCGAGGGTAAATCGGCTGGTCTCGGCGATAGCGCCAGCCAGTTCAACACCTGTCGGGCCACCGCCTACGATGACGTAGGTAAGATTTTTTTCGCGTTCTTTTGGGTCGTTTTCACGCTCGGCATTCTCAAACGCATTCAGAATCCGGCCCCTGATTTCAGTAGCTTGTGCTAACGTCTTCAAGCCTGGCGCATTTTCTTCCCATTCGTCGTGTCCAAAGTACGCATGATGCGACCCGCACGCTAATATGAGATAGTCATATTCGAATTTTCCGAAATCCGTAACCGCAATGCGCGCATCCTTGTCGACATCTGTGACCGCACCCTGAAGGACGGTGATGTTCCGGTAGCGGGAGAGTAAATTACGAATGGGCTTCGCGATATCTGCAGGGCTCAATCCGGCAGTCGCAACCTGATACAGAAGCGGTTGAAACAAGTGATGGTTCTTGCGATCGATTACCGTTACTTCCAGACCCGGAACGTTCCCTAACTTCACTGCTGCATTAAGTCCGGCGAATCCCGCACCTACGATTATGATTTTTTTCATATTTTTTACAAGTTTTTACAAGGTGCCGAATTATACAGCATTTTTTACGAGGTGCCGGGCACACTTAAAATATTATATCACTGTGATCCCATAGAGATCCAAAATCGGCAGATTTCGCCAATGGATAGCCTCAAATATGGAATTTTTAGAAAACAAGAAGTTTGCATTTTCACCTGCTACCCTATGGGAATCGATCCGTGTACTCTTTTTTTCGAAATCGAAATCGAAATCGGGATCGTTCCTCCTTGTTCCTTGGCTATAAGCAACTGACTCGCACAAAAACTAAACAACGATCCGTCGTCGCCAAGGCTATGTCGCAACAGGTTTTCGATAGCGATTTCGATTTCGACTCCGATTGGTCGTCCCTCGGGCTCATCTTCGATGGGATGGTTGTGATATTATATTTAAAGATTGTGCGTATTTTAAATAGGTTCTTATACTCAATAGAATGTCTTAAACAGAATTTTCATTCGTATTTATTGCGTTTAAGGATCGTCTTCGTAATTACCGTTAGAACCCACGATGTATTTAGGTTAATACAAATAATCCACCATTATAGGTTGATCAGAATCTAAGTGCAATTCCGCGTCATGACCGCTTAGCCTCTTCGGTTGTCCTATCCCCTACCTGTGTGAACACTACTCTATTTTGTCGATATATACTATTCTGGACGGCAAAACGGATCACAGAATGTTTTCGGTAGGCTAAAAATTCGGTGCTAAAGGTGAGACGGGAAGGTTGATCTTTGGGCAAGGATGGAGTTTCGCGGATTTTGAATTCGGGATTATTTCAATCGGGTCATACCCGGAATTGCACTCTATTGAATTGATCCACCTGCTATCCGAGAAAACACTCGGCGGCGGATTCACTCTGATGGCAACCCAAAAGGCTCAAATTCGCGTGCGATTATAGCAGGTTGGATCGAATGAATGGTTCGGCGAGTGGGGTTATGCGATTTCGTGCATTGGGCGAACATGGGGGGTGGGCAAAGGTCGTCCTTCGGATTCGAAATGGTGGATTACGTCGTCAACGACTTCACATAATTCGGCATACAATTCCGTCGGATTGTCTCCGTGGATTCCAGTAATTAAATCAGGACACTTTCCGATATATACGTGATCCTCATCACTCCACTCAACCCACTTATGGTATTGATCTATCGATTTCATTACTGAACATCCTCAATTGCTCGTTTCACCTGTTTTTCTTGATATGGCTTTGCATCACCACCGACCTTGCCGCTGATCGTGACCG
Source organism: Verrucomicrobiota bacterium (assembly GCA_021772635.1). Lineage (GTDB taxonomy): Bacteria > Verrucomicrobiota > Lentisphaeria > JABSQK01 > JAJFLO01 > JAJFLP01. The sequence goes on from JAJFLP010000024.1 coordinate 6,913, forward strand.
CTCCTGAAAACCGTTCGTGCACAAACTTTCGGTGAGAACCCTTCCCACCGGAAATTTGGCCAAACCCGGCCTCATTCAAGTCACGGATCAATTCCCTAATCTTTCTCGGCATACTAAAATATAATCCTGAATCGAATGATTTTCCAGAGATCCAGATTTTTCAGCCGAGCAATATTATTATACAGATATTATTTCGGGATAATTCTACGACACCCAAATTTACGTGGGAAAAAGACAGATCGGATCCGGGTCAGGGATCCAGGGGGCAGACCTTGGTGGATCCAGTGGGATCCAGTGGTGGGGGGATCAAGGGGTCAGACCTTGACTATCAAGTTTTACTACTACATTCCATAGTGTACCCTGACATGGTTTCCGCCGTGACTCATCCAGCTCAAATCGAATATTCATACTTACCTGTATAGAATTAGTTTTATTGCAACTTCATACTTGATAGTCAAGGTCTGACCCCAACCAGTTTTCTACCCTCTAAAAGACGACTCCCGCATACATATAATTTTCTCTACGCCCAAACAGGTCATAGAAAGTTTTCGGTATGGTCGGAATTCGGTGTGAAAGTTAGAATGCGAAGGTCGATCTTTGCGCAAGGATGGAGTTTCGCGGATCTTGCACCTGAGATCGTCGGGCGCAAGACAGGGTGTCACAGCCCGATTAGCTAAGCAGACGCGATTGCGGAGACAAGGAAGATTTTATAATTGGGAGATGTGCGCTTAGCGTCAATTTATAGCCATAAAATCACCGTTAAAGGCTACTTTTATTACATTTCTTGAATCATAAATAACTTATTAAAAGAATTTTACATCTATTTCAGCAAGGTCTGACTCATAGTGAGTGATATGACACCAATCGCTAATCTTCCAGAAGACAATCGTACGAATTTAGATTTGCGAGGTAGTGTGATTAGACCGGTTTCGACGTGGGAGGAATAAACTGGTAACGGTGAACGAACTTCTGTCTATGAAAGGGTATTGGGTGTACACTCTTGAGGAAATAAATATGGACGTCATGACACCGCAGGACTGAGTGTGATTCAATACTTGGTCATAGCAGCTTCAGTTAACTGAATTGCCCGCGCTAATCCACCCGGCTATTCCATCGGGATAAACAAGGGTATTCGTGTATCCCAACCCCTTCAGGCGAGCCGCCATAGAATGGCTTAGTGGACATTTCACGCTACCGCAGTAGGTAACGATAAATGAATCTTTTGACGTCAATTCATCCTGTATTTCTTTCTCCGTCGATTCAGGGGTCAAGTTCTTCGCATCAGCAATTCGTTTTCCGTCGTCCCATTCTGGCGTACGCGAATCCACCAGCAGAATATCAGGCTTTGAAGTCAGGAGGGCTTTAAGATCGTCCGTTGATATCTCTTTCCCGGATTTGAAATACTTACCCATATCTTCTAACGAACACTCTGCAGCCGACGCTTGAATTGCGGCGCTCGAATTCTTTACAGACGCTTTCTTATTTTTAGAACTAAGGGGGCAACACGAAGGCCCCGCTTGGGTCAATGTTGCGCTTACAGCAATAGTTAAGATGATTACGAATTGTTTCATAATGGTTCTCCTTATTAATTTGTAGTTCTACAGTATTAAGATAGTGGTACACAACTGTGCTTTTCAATCGGAATAGACAAAACAAAGGACCCCCCTCTGATTTCAACCTGGTCTTTCTCATGGCGGTTGGTTCTCAACTTTGCCAATGGCACTGGTTGTTCATTTCTGGAACCCGATCTGTCAGGGACCACATTACTCTTCGACGAGATTTCTACCAGGCCAGTGTCTCTGCGCTCACCCCATCTCGTCCCGGGAGAAACGAGCCACGGGCAAAAAAACGAAGACCGAAAAATTTCAAATTGATGGTCAAACCAAGAAGTCAAATGGTGGTCGATTGTCATCGAAATCAGACCGATCGAAAAAACACTTTTTGCGGCTTAACTTAGTGCCATTCAGGTCCGAACCCCAATCACGTCGTTACGCGGAGCGAATCTGCTGACCGTAACAAATATGTCCTAGGATCGCGCGCAATTATAGGACGTTGGTGTTCAGTGATTTGTTGTGTGGTTCTTCAGCCAATTCTCGAATTCGGCTCGGTCCAGTGTTCCCGATGCGACTTCAAGAATGATTGCTTCCTGGTCCTCCACACTGCTCCGAATAGAATAACCATTGAGAATGAGGAATACTGCCATTGCAGCATGGTCGATACGCTTATTGCCATCAACAAATGGATGATTCGCGATTAAACCAAATCCTAGCGTTGCAGCCTTGGAAAGAATGTCAGGGTAGAGGTCTTCGCCACCGAAAGTTGCCCGGGGCTGAGCAATTGCACTTTCAAGAGCACCGAGATCGCGAACCCCATTCGCACCACCCGATGTTGCAATCACCTTGGAGTGCAATGTCAAAACTTCGGCGAGCGAAAGAAATCTCATCAGGCCAACCGGTGATATAGCTCTTGATTTTCCGAGATGACTCGCTGCATTGCGCGTTCGAAATCCGGATCAGCCTGATTGACAAGATCGTCTATCGATGCAGCAACCAATTTGTCTACAGGCAGACCGTATTCCTGAGCCTTGTGCTCCAATAACTTGGCCTTGCTATCATCGAGATTGACTGTGATCGTCGTCATGACCTTGCTCCTTAATCGTTTATCGAATATAGCTTCAATCCGACAGAAATGCCAAATCGATCACCGAATCTCCACATTCCCTGCACACAACAATATTATTATACCGGTAATTTTTTGGGGCAAATTACACCCAAATTCACTTGCTTCTATAGAGGGATCTGGCCTGCTAATTTGTACGTCAAAATACTGAAAGACCCCATTTTGGGTTTTGTAGCGATGAAGTAATACCAACTCCCATTACTACCATTCTACGCTTAGCGTCAGTTTATAGCCATAAAAATCACCGTTAAAGGCTATTTTGAATCTACGCTTTTTCATTTTTTCCTTTTCTCTTTAGACACCGTCCTCTCGGTTCGTCGCCCTCATGAAGCACGACGTCGGAATGCAGGAACTGTGCAGCCTCTGCTGAATCCTTCACTTTCGTAGCACTGCGTTCCAACATTTCTGATTCAAATTCAGTTAACACACTTTTCCTCACTCCTGCCTCCCGCCATTGAGATAAGGGTCTACATCCTTTTGTGATTCCCCGAGCCAGCGCCAGCGCATCCAGCAGAGCTTGATTCGCTCCCTGCCCTTTGAATGGACTCATAGGGTGAGCCGCATCTCCGATCAGGGTCACTTGAGCCCCTTTCTCTAATAATTCTGACTCGAGTAATGCTCGGTCATACACGGGATAACCAGAAACCTGAGCTTCCAACGTCGCCGCTAAAATCTGAGGAATAGGATCGTGCCACTGGCATCTACGACACGCTTCTTCCTTGAGTGCTTGAGTTCCTTGAGCACTCAACGCCTTAGCCTTTTTTTCTGACATTGGAAAGCTAAGCTGCCACATCACCGAGTTTGACGTATAAGGCATCATGTAGATCCGCTCATTGCCATTGGCAGTTTGGAATACCGTGGCCGAGTCCAGCAAAGAACTATCAAGACTTTCGATATCTCCCAAAGGACAGATCCCCAAAATCACAATACAACCTAAGTAACATAACGGAGAAGCCTCCTCACCAATCAACAACCTCCGCACCGAACTACGAATTCCATCCGCCCCCACCACAAGATCCGCATTGGCGCTCTTCATCTCCCCCTCTACTTGAAAGCTCAAATCAACACCTTCACCCTCACCTTCCTTAAAGCCCACCAACTGATGCCCCCACTGCACCGCATCATATCCACCTAGCTGTTCAAGCAGAACTAAGCGCAACGACTGCCTAGCTATATGCACATTCGTGCGCTTCGGTGACGTTTTCGCATCTGACTGCCCCCATTTTCTGATTCCCCATTCACCTATCACTTTTCCTTCGGTAGTATGAACCACATGCCTGGTTGAAATCACTCCCTCCTGTAACGAGAAAACCCCCAATTCCTCGATCGCTCTGCTCGCTTGTTGCAGAGTGACTCCATAGCCCTGAGATCGTGCACCGAATCCGCTATCGCGTTCATAAAGAGTAAAGGGAATTCCGCGGTGCAAACAAGCCACGGCGAGAGCCACCCCACCTATTCCACCCCCAATGATGGCAAGGTGTGGGTAGTTTTCTTTATCAGGTAAAGGTTGGATAGCAGAATGAACCAACCCTGACCCTTTACAGTTAAAGCATGTATCGAGGTGGCCCTTCGGGCGAACTGGGGCCGCCCCTTCGCTCTTCGTTTTTTCAAATTGATCCAACTCCCTCTGGTAGCGGAGTCTCACTTTCTTGCGGAGTCTCTTATTTTTTTTGCCGCGTCCCTGACATGCCGGACAAATAGCCCAGCTGTCCTCTTTATTTTTCACCTTTTCCACCTGCCCTATATTTAACCAGCTACTGGTTTCCCTTCAAGAAAAAAAATCTCAACCGATACGACTGACATTGAGGCTGATAGTCAAGTTGTGATTATAACTTTCTTTACTGTCCATGACCGTCTAACTCGAGAAAACTTAAACTCAAATTACATACCATAAAATCCGTTCTAAGGCACATTTTTACGATAGAACAACATCCATAAATAATCTGATATAAATTAGTTAAGATAAAGCTTATTGAGTCAGGCCCTGTTAATAAGACTCAACTTAAGGGCTCAAGATCCGATTTTTCGCTTCTGAGCGTGGGAGGCGCTGTCCCCAGCGCCTCCCACATTACCGGTTAGTCTAAGTTTAATTTTCTACTAATCGAGACCGTAAAACTAGCGTGACCGTCGCAGATTCCGCTAATCAGTAGAACTCTCTCCGAAGTCGACTCAATATTACGGTCAAAAAATCCTTAAGTTGGGGGGCATTTGGGTCGGACCTTTAGTATGAAGTAAAGGGAGTCGTGCAACGAATCGAGAAATTGCCTACTTAGCCACCTCAGCAAACTTCATACTAAAGATCCGACCCCAATCTTCTCTACACATTTGTTGGAATCATAAATACGTAATTAAAAGGATCTTATATATTCTTTAATCGGGTCAGACCCCTTGCAGATTCAAATTTAATAAAGTCAGACCCGGGATGCGAGTTATTTGAGTTCTGTTAGGCCTGAGCGAAGTGACTGCAAATCACTTCCGACAAAGGCTTGCAGAGATTCAATTGCCCGCTCCGTGTCGATAGCTTCGCCCTTCCAGACTCCTTCGACCCCGGCTTCCTTCAACTCCAACCCGTGGCTACGCGACACAAAGAGCACCCTGCCGGCCGTGTCAGAAATTCGCACTTTGGAGTCGGGTGAATTGGCCGCATAGAGAGCGGAGACGACAGACTGCATGACTGCCCTGTCTGGCTGCATGGTCGTGTTGCCACGATGGTCCCTCAGCTCTATGAGATGGCTCTCCAGCGCCGACGAGCGGGACGCCATCTCGCGGACAAATGCCTCACGAGCTTCAGGATTCTTCAGATCGCAAAACTCGATCTCGAGCTCCCCGTCTTCGTCGTCCTCGTCGTCGAGTTCAATCGCATGAAGCAAACCAAGAAGATCATTGGGAAGGTTTCCCTCCTCTTCGTCATCCTCCGTGTCCACCGGATCCACCGGATCCGCCGAGGCGCAACTATCGATGTTCAAGGCCTCAACAGTTGGGAGGTCAGCTCCTCGACGCGGCGCAGCCAGCGATGCGACTCCTTCGAAAGTCTGGGCAGCTCCATCGCGATGACCGAATGCTGGTGCGCCTGGAGCGAAGAGCTTGCGCAGCGTCGCGATCATGGACGTGTGATCGTAGACTCGGCTGTCTATGGTCCCCCGTTTGATCCACGGGGAGACGATGACCGTGGGAACTCGGGGCCCGAATTGAGTGAAGTCAAAGCGGTAGCTTCCATCCTTGAAGACATGGTGATCCGGCTGCTTGGCGAGGGCACCATCAGATGTTCCATCCGCCACAGCAGGAGGCCGAACGTGATCATAGAAACCACCATGTTCATCATAGCTGATGACGAACAGGGTCTTCTCGAAAAGCTCAGTATTATCCTTGAGCGTATTATAGATTGAGGCGATCAGCTTCTCCCCAGCAGTAAACTCCTTGGCACTATCTGCTGCTTGCCCAGGGTGTTGACTATTCCCCTTTCCAATGAGGCCATAGTCAGGATCGACGAAGGTATAAGTCGGTAAATTGCCGAGCTTAATGTCCTGAATAAGGCGATTGTCTTCGCCCGTCATTTCAATCAGCATGCCCTCGCTGTGCCGTCCGCTCAACTGCGGCCATACTTTCAGACAACTGATGTCCTTGTAGTATACTCGATACGATTTATCGTTGTCCCGGAGCTGATGAAAGATGTTCTTTCGCTTTTGGCGCTTGTGTACCTTCCTGTATCGCCGATACCTGCGCGACGTGGCGTACATGTGCCAAAAATCCCCCTTCGGATTCTGCCCATAACCAAACGACGAGCCCGCATGAGCAAAGTCTCGATTTGGAAGTGTTCCGCCGGGCAACGAGGAGAACCAATGATCACAAACCGCGTACTCCTTCGCGAGCGTAGAGAGGACCGGCAAGTTGCATTCCGAAAAGCACTGCATCACCAGGCCTGAGTTGTCCTCGTCCTTCTTCTTGTAGTTAGCGACGTAACCTGTCCCGCCCGATACGGACCCGATCTGCTCCATCGTCGATTTATGACTGTGACTAGGTCCCTTCTTCATCGAGAACGATGCATTCGGCGTCGGCGGAATCCCGCCGTCGCGAAACTTCCCTTCATTCGGGCCGATCAACCCTTCCAGACCCACAAGAGGAAGAAACCCCAGCATGTGGTCAAAGGACCTATTCTCCATCATCAAAAATACTACGTGTTCGATCTTCGGCATAATCCCAACCCCCATTTATCTGTATTTGAGGCATGCCTCGCATGCCCCTGTTATCTCAAGACACCACCCGCGCCAACTACTCCAAATCCCAACCTTCGGGATAAAAGAACGTCCTGTCCTTCTTGTCCTCCTTCGCGGAGAATGGGGGACTTAGGTCACAGCCTAATTAAAAGTTTTTCAAGAATTAGCTAAATCAAGAATTTAACCGCAATTCCACTTAATAATTTTCTAGACCTAGACGATTCTTATTTTCCCCTACCCTATGGAAAACTGCTCCGTTGTATCCATCTATACTACTCTAGACAGCAAAACGGATCACAGAAAGTTTTTGTAAGGTCAGAAATCGGCAAGACAGGTAAGGATAGGAAGGTTAATATTTGCGGAAGGTTGGGGTTTCGCGGATTCTGAAGTGGGGATGGGACGGTTAGGAAAGAACTCTAGCGGGAATTACCCGAAGTCGTCGAAGCGAATCATTTCTTTCTCCACACCGAGATTTTCCAGCATACTCATGACCGCGCTCAACATCATAGGGGGGCCGCAAAGATAGTACTCGATATCCTCTGGCGCCTCGTGATTATCGAGATAATTCTCGAGGACAACGTTGTGAATAAAACCGGTGTACCCGCTCCAATTATCCGCATCCTGGGGCTCCGAAAGCGCGACATTAAACGAGAAATTAGGGAACTCTTCTTCGATGGTTCTAAATTGGTCTTCGTAAAACATCTCCCGCAATGAACGGGCTCCGTACCAGTACGATACTTTACGGTTCGACTTGAGCGTGTGGAACAAGTGAAAAATATGCGAACGCAAAGGCGCCATTCCGGCACCCCCACCGATATAGACCATCTCGCGCTCAGTCTCCTGGATGAAAAACTCGCCGTACGCTCCGGATATAGTTACCATGTCCCCCGGTTTTCTCGTAAATATATATGATGATGCGATTCCCGGGTTCACATCCATGAACCTATTGTTCGTGCGATCCCACGGCGGCGCAGCGACGCGAATATTCAACATCACAATATCGCCCTCGGCTGGGTGATTAGCCATTGAATAGGCCCGAATAACCTCCTCGTCGTTCTTGCAATTCAATTGCCACATATTGAACTTGTCCCAGTCGCTATGGTATTTCTCATCTATATCCATATCCCGGAATTCTTCTTCAAACGGGGGCACCTCGATTTGAATGTATCCTCCGGACTCAAAATCGAGATTCTCGCCCTCAGGAAGCTTAACCACAAACTCTTTGATAAATGTGGCAACGTTCTCGTTGGACACAACTTCGCACTCCCATTTATTGATCGAAAACACCTCGGCCGGGACCTCGATCCGCATGTTTTCTTTGACCTTTACCTGACACGACAATCGCCAGTGGTCTTTCGCCTCCTTGCGATTGATATGGCTCTCCTCTGTCGGTAGCAAATCCCCGCCGCCATCGGTAATACGGCATTTACAAACTCCGCAGGTCCCGCCGCCACCACAAGCAGATGGTAACAACAGACCATTGGTTGAAAGAGTATTCAGCAGCGTACTTCCGGCGTCGACCTCGAGAGATTTGCTCTCGTCGTCGTTTATGATGATCGTTACCTTACCTTTCTTGACGAGCTTCGATTCCGCCCATATCAGCGCCAAGCTGAGAAAAAGGATGATGCAAAGAAACACCCCGGTACTCGTACCGATGAAAAAAAGATCAATTGTTGCCAATAATGTCATAGTTGATTACGGTGTAAATTTGTAACGCTAGTTTAAAAACAATGCTTCTACACGAAACTGACTACTTTTAGGTTAACGAATTTTCCGGACAATCCGTGTCGATATCGCTATCGGGATCGGGATCGATTCTATTCGCTCCGTAAATTCCAGAATCCTCGGCAACGCTGTATCCTCTTCCGCCTAATTTGCTGAGCATTGCGGCGATTCGGTCGAGATGCCCCTTCCGATGCTGATGTTCTTTATCATTCAAGGCATCACTAACTCTCAGTACATCTTGTATCGCGGCGCACTCCAAAGCCGATCCTCGAGCGATTTCGAAATACTTTCGACGGTCGGGTTCCGTAGACTTCCCATTTCCATCTGCGATATTCAAAGGAATCGATTGACTAGCTCGAAGCCATTGATCTCGAGCATGGCGATGAGTTCCAGTCAAGTTACTTGCCTGACCAAATACCCAAGCAACGTAATCGATCGAGAGACGATACACATCAAGTTGTTCATGGCCAAGTGACATAATCTGTCGATTTCGATAGCGATCCCGATTTCGATAGCGATTTTAGATAAACATGCGCATCGCAAAACAAATACCCTGATTAATCAAGAGTTAAAAATTAGACCGCCTGCGGTCTTACATTCCGGAGAATGCCATGAACGCCATTGCGATCAGTCCGGTTGTTAACATCGTAATACCGAGCCCGCGTAAGCCTTCGGGAACATTTGAGTACCGCAGCTTATGCCGTATTGACGCCATCGACATGATCGCGAGGAAAAATCCGACACCTGAGCTCGCGCCGAACACCAGTGTTTGAGCGAAATCGTACTCGCGCTCAACCATGAACAGCGAGGAACCTAGAATCGCGCAGTTGACTGTAATGAGCGGTAGAAAAATTCCGAGTGCGGTATATAACTTCTGTGAGGTCTTGTCGATAAACATCTCGACGATCTGAACAGTCGCCGCGATAACCGCGATAAAACATATAAAATTTAAGAAACTCAAATCCATCGCCGCCAACGCCGGCATACCCGTCCACACAAGGGATCCTTGCTTTAGGAAGAACTCGTGAATAGCCCAGTTCAGCGGGGTTGTCAGGGTCAGAACGAATATGACCGCCACGCCGAGACCGAAGGCCGTTGAGACCTTCTTTGAAACGGCAAGGTACGAACACATCCCGAGAAAATACGCGAGAAGGATATTCTCGACGAATATTGATCTGATTGCTAAGCTAAGTAGTTCCATGATTCGTGTTCCGTGATGCGTGATTCGTGTTGCGTGATTCGTGATGCGTGATTCGTGTTGCGTGTTAAAAGTACTTCGAATATTTTGTTCAATCGAAAATCGAACTCGCCAAGGCGAGTAAAAACTTATACGCCCTGGCGTATCGAAAATCGAAATTTTCCCGTCAGTCTTCTACGTAATGGGAAAGGGTCCGTTGAACCCAAATCAGAAGCCCTAATAAAATGAAAGCACCTGGTGCCAATACCATTAGCCCGTTATCAACGTAACCGGCTTTATAAATGTCGCCGAAAAGCTTGTAACCCAGGACCGAACCGGATCCAAGAACCTCGCGGAATAGACCGACGATTGCGAGTACCCAGGCATATCCGAGGCCGTTTCCCAGACCATCCAGCAACGACGCCCACGGTTTATTACCCATTGCAAATGCCTCAAGGCGTCCGAGCACGATACAATTGGTAATAATTAAACCGACGAACACAGACAGCTGCTTTGAGACATCAAAGGCGTAAGCTTTAAGCACTTGATCGACGAGTATAACTAATGACGCAACGACAGTCATCTCTACGATAATGCGGACTTTATTAGGAATGAGTTTACGTATCGAAGAGATTACGACATTTGATCCTGCCAGAACCGCCATCACAGCAATCCCCATCACCAACGACGGCTTCAACTGCGCCGTTACAGCGAGCGCCGAACATACACCCAACACCTGGATTGTTATCGGGTTGTTCTCGCTAAATGGGTCGGTGAATGCTTTTTTATTTTTAGCCGACAACAGCGGTTCTTGTATTTCTTCAACCATTTTCATTCTTTCCTAGACTGGACTGCAAGCAGTCAATTTTGTAACAACGGCGATGCGGATACTACAGGTTTACCCTGTAGAGGCTCATGTTTACCCCTACTCTCCCATATCGCGACGCCCCCCCCCTCACCCCGTGGTGCGGAGCCGTCAACGTCTCATGTTAGGGAGGAACCTAACAATCCACGCGATAAATACGTGGGATTTAACACTAAACACGTACTTACGCAGGCTAATCATTGACCGCGAACCTGCGCAAAATATGGTTCATAAAGCGTCAACCACTTCTGCAGCATCTTGGTTACCCCTCGGCTGGTAATAGTGGCGCCGCTGATACCGTCAACGTAATGAGATAACTTCGCATCATTGTAGTAATCCGCCGCTTTACCTTTGACGACAGCCACCGCGACAAGATCCCCTTTCTCGTTCAAAATTCGTTTGCCCACAAAATTCTTTTGAAACCAATCCGCAGCGATCTCCGCTCCCAGACCGGGCGTCTCTCCATGCTGGTAGAACGTGATCCCCAATACTTCGTTAAGATCCGCGCCAAGCGCGATATATCCGTACAGTTTCGACCATAGCCCGCGCCCGATTATTGGGATCGTGTACGCGACATTTTTCCCGTCCTCTTTAAGTATATAAACGGAATACAACCGGTCGGCTTCAGACTTAGTTTTCTCCTCGACCTCGGGGTCAACGTTATCCGGACTCATGTCAACTTCTTTTCCAGCCGCGTCGACGACGATTCCTCGAACCTTTTCTGTATAGAACGCATCTATACTGCTCGTAGTTGCGCCCTCTTCAAGTGCGCCGAAAGATTTTAGGATATTCCGTTTTTTATCTACCGCAATATTCGTCATCTGCCGCTCTTTTAACATCGAAGACGCCGTTGACAGAATGAGCGAACAGATGACCGCGATCACTGTAATAAAACCTACCGTATATGAATTACTATGCGCGGCCACGTTGGAGCCTCCATTGAATGTGCCTCTGCATTACTAAGTAATCGATCAGCGGCGCAAACGCATTCATAAACAATATAGCCAGCATCATACCCTCTGGATAAGCTGGATTAGCGGTCCGAATGATAATGGCTATCGCGCCGATCAGAAATCCGTATATCCATTTCCCTACCCCGGTACCCGCTGCTGAAACCGGATCTGTGGCCATATACACTGCGCCGAAAATAAAACCGCCTGTTACAAAATGATAATGGAACGGCAATGCATAAAAACTGGCGTCGTTCGGCGCACACGCGTTCATCGCGGTTGTCATGGCGAATGCACCGAGCACAACGGCGACCATGATCCGCCAACTCCCGATCCCGGTTATAATCAAAATCGCTGCGCCGATCAGATTTGCGATAGCCGAGGTTTCCCCGATCGATCCGGAAGTCAACCCGACGAAACAATTCGAAAACGAAAAATCTGCGAACCGACCCGCCACGCCGGTTCCGAACTCGTTGAGAGCTGTAACAACAGAATTCGCGTCATGGCTTGACGCAACCAGTAATGGCGTTGCACCGGAAAAGCCATCGACAACCTCTTTCCCCTGGGCGACCCATACCCTGTCGCCGGAAATCTGTGCCGGATACGCAAAAAATAGAAATGCCCGGGCGACGAGCGCCGGGTTAAACACGTTCATACCGGTTCCGCCGAAAACCTCTTTGCCAATAACGACGCCAAACGAAACACCCACAGCGACCTGCCACAACGGGATCGTTGGCGGCAGGGTCAGCGGAAACAACAGTCCGGTCACCAGAAATCCCTCATTAATCTCGTGCTTCCGAACTAGTGCGAATAGCAATTCCCATACGCCGCCAACCGCATAGCTTACGACGATTATCGGGACAACGTACCAACTGCCATACAGGACGCAGGAAATGAACGACGTCGGCTCGCCTGATACAACGAGATGCTGATAGCCGGTATTATAGATCCCGAATAAGAGCGGTGGGATCAGCGCGACGATGACAGTCGACATAAATCGCTTACTATCGATCGAATCGCGGACATGACAGCCGTTTTTAGTCCGCGTCCCGGGGGTAAAAATAAAGGACTCCTTCGCTTCGAAAAGGGGATACAGAAATTCGAACTTCCCGCCCTTTTCGAAATCCGGACGCATTTTATTAAATATGTCTTCGATAAATTTCATAGTGATTCGTGATTCGTGATTCGTGTTGCGTTAAAAGAATTCGTGTTGCGTTAAAAGAATTTTGGTAGAAGATTGTGCCGAAAATTACAGTATTTTATCTCAACAATATACAAACCAAAGCGAGCCGTACCGCGTCTCTCCCACGCAACACGCAGTACGAATCACGTATCATCCTTCCTTCTCGATCAAATCTAAACCACCCCTTAGAATCTTCTGTATATCCATTTTAGACGGGCAGATGTATTCGCATAACGCGAGTTCTTCTTCGGTGACCTCATAGATGCCAAGTCCCTCCATCTCCTCGATGTCACCTGCTAAAATACTCTTGACCAGGAAAACGGGATACAGATTCATCGGGAGTACCTGGTCATAGTAACCAGTTGCCACGAACGCTCGGACACCACCGTTCAACTTTGTGTCAGGCGCAAATTTCAGCCCCGGGATAAACGGCGAGACGAAGGTTCTGTAGAAACTATCTTTTCCGAAACCGGGGCGCATCCAACCGACAAGTTCAGGGCCCGTAGACTCCGGTATGACTGTTAACATTGAGTCGTAGAATCCAAGGTGACCGCCGCTTTTTACACTTGTACCAGTCAACACGTTACCTGATATATGTCGGACCGAGCCGGTCTGAACATTTCCCTGCACGATAGAACTAACATTGGCACCGATTACGGTCCGATAGTACATTCGCTCAACAACGGCGGTTCCAGCCAGGGATACAACGACTTCAGGCGCTATCTTCCCGTTAATGAAGAGTTTCCCAAGCATAACCAGGCACTGCGGGGTGATGTACCAAACCTGATCGTCGCGACCGTTGATCGGCGCGATGTGGTGAATTTGAATACCGACGCACCCGGACGGATGGGGACCGCTAAACCGATGGATCTCCGCGTTCTTGACGGAACTAAAAGGTGACGAATCCTTGGTATCCCTGCGGATAGACACGTGCACGCGTCCAGTGGTGAGAACCGAGGCGATATCGATACCAGCCTGAAAATAAGCCTCATTCCCCTTTATCAGAAGCGCCTGATCAGGCGCAAGCGGCGCACTATCGAAAGCCGAGACAAAAATATCCCTCGGCACAACTTCGGGATCGGCAACGTAGTCGAATGGACGCTGCCTGAAGAGCGCCAGCATACCACTCTTCATGAGCTCTCGGAGAACCTCGTCTCTAGAAAGAGATTTTAACTGCTCCGGGGCGTAGGTAGCGTATTCGATGGCTTCTGGTTGCTCCGCCGTTTCGACGACGATCTGTTCGATGACTCGTCTCGGGCCACGTTGGATCTCCGTAATCTTACCGGTTGCCGGTGAAGTGAATATGTGATCACGATTACTCTTGTCGCAGAATAAAGGTGTGCCACAGACAACATCAGTGCCTTCAGCTACCAGCAAAGTCGGTTTTATTCCACGAAACGCTACCGGCTTGACCGCAACCGTCGATGGACGCGCCGCGGACACAACCGTCTTTTCCGATTCGCCGTCGAGGCGGAGGTCATAACCTCTTTTTAATTTAAAGTCTGCCATTTTTATTTTTCAAAATCCGAATAATAATCCGAAGCTGTCTGGTCTCACTGTCGTTAAGTTAAGGTTTTAATTGCTGGCAGCAACCGTTAGAGTCCACGCTTCAGCGTGGTATTTCTTGCCAGGAACTTAAGAACCACACGCAGCTGAGCCTGCGAAACGGCCCTTAGGCAAAAGCGTGAACTCCAACGGCCGCCAAACATATAGAAACCTTTAACCCCGTGACTAATGACTATAGGATTAAGGATAGTCACAATCTTTTTTCAGTTAGAAATTTGACTCTATTTTGAGTTCAATTCCTGTCCTTCATTCGGGCACGGCTCGTCGGCGGTTTTTCCGCACACCGGGCAGTTGCCGTCGCTTTCGCGGCGCAAGAACTCGTTATTCGTGCTGCACGTACCATGAAACTCGCCACCCGGCAAGACGATGATACGTATCGCAATCATCGCAATCGCCGTGATAAGAACAAGAAATGTAACAACAAATACCATAGACAGGCCTCTTGTTTTCGTTCCCAATCTATTTCTCGAATTCCGACAGAACAAAATCGAAAATCGGCAATCGAAAATCGAAAATTCCGTGAGCTTCAGAGAAGCGACGCTGCTTGCAGTCTATTTCAACCGCGCTTTCTCGATATCCGACAAATCTTCGTATCCAGCGTGCTGGCTCCGCTGCAGGGCCCTGACATACGCGACAATGGCCCAGCGATCGGCTACGGAAACTTGATGTTTGTAGGACTTCATATTCCCGGTACCGTTGGTTATAACATCGAATATATGACCGTCCGATTTCTCGCGCATACGATCATCGTGGTATGTAGGCGGTGGTAACATACCACGCTGCGTCACGATCCCGTTACCCTCCCCTGCCGGTCCGTGGCAGACGGCACAGTATATATCGAACCGCTCCTGGCCGCGAAGCAGTAACTTATAATTGACTTCTACGGGAAGAGATCGGACTAACTCGCCGTTCTCATCTTTGCCTTCATAGTACACAGTGTCCTCACGCAAGTTCCCGCGACTGACGGTTCCGGCCACGGGGGTACGCATCGAAGAGTTATCCGCAAAGAACGGATTCGCCGATTGAACCGTAACCTTCTCCTGTATGTCCATATTCGGATTGACATGTATCGGCGGCTTCTCAGACGGCCGTCCCCGGCTACATCCGGAAACTATCGTAACCAGGAAAGCGGCAGATGCTCCGCACAACACGGACCGAAAAATTGGGTTGATTCTATTAATCATTGGCCACTAAATACTCCACTTCTTGACCACCAATAGCGGTCAATAGTTCTTTCGTTTTATCTTCTCGAAAGAATGGGTCAGTCGATTCGATGCTTAAAAAGAAACCGTCGTCGGTCGCCTTACGAATCCGGTCTGAGTAAAATACGGGATGATGAAATCGCGGAAGAATATTAAATCCGAGCATCCCGATAACTGTAGCGAACGCCGAGAATAAAATTGTTACTTCGAATATTATCGGAATGAATGCCTGAAAACTGAAAAGCGGTTTACCAGAAATCACAACGGGATAGTCCACGGCACTCATCCACCATTGCATCGCCAGAGCTGTTAATGTACCGGCAAAACCCATGGCGGCTACGAGCCATCCTAATCTCGACGGACCAAGTCCCATGGCAGCATCCATTCCGTGCACCGGAAACGGGGTATGGCAATCGAAACGCTTATATCCGGCGTCACGCACCTTTTCCGCAGCTTCAAGCAGTTCTTTGGGATTCCCAAATTCTGCGAGAACTCCCTCAATTTTTTTGATTTCTTCTGGCATAATTAATTGCTTAAGGTTTTAGCCTGAATAATTCATCAGTATTCTGCTACAAGCCCTAATCTCTCCTCAAATAAGCCGATTAGCTCAACTTTACATCTCAGTGAATGAATATTCACTTTCGCCGTCAAGTTTTCTCTAATCGATTTATTATGAGCGAGTTAAGCGCTCTCGCGACGAATCGCATGAATTAATCAGGTTAGACTGACAGTTCAGCGGTTCAGGGTTCAAAGGTTAGAAACTAAGAAAGCTGAACCTGTTCGCCTTCGGTGCCTATTACCTGTTTATCCTTAATCTCTTGAGCCTTGTAATAATGCGGATCCGCCTCTGGTAAAATCCCTTTTACTTCGGACATCGCAATCATCGGGAGAAATCGGAGAAATAGTAAGAACAAAGTAAGGAATACCCCGAACGACCCGATAAAAATACCGATATCGAATATTGTTGGCGTGTAGTAGTCCCAGCTCGACGGCATAAAATCCTGAGACAATGACGTTACCGTGATAACAAATCGCTCGAACCACATGCCGACATTAACCAGAATCGACGCGATGAACATCCACACGATGTTCCGGCGCCAACGGCGGAACCAGAACAATTGAGGTACGATCACGTTACACGTTACCATTGTCCAGTACGCCCAAGCGTATGGGCCTACGGCGCGGTTGATGAAAATCGCCCGCTCATAGGTGTTCGCACCGTACCAGGCGATGAAAAACTCGCAGGCATACGCATAACCAACCATCGTACCAGTAACCAATATTATCTTATTCATATTCTCTAGATGATGCATGGTAATAAAGTCTTCAAGCGAATACACCTTCCGCGCGATGATCGCGAGTGTCATCACCATTGCGAATCCCGAAAAAATCGCACCGGCAACGAAGTACGGTGGAAAAATGGTTGTATGCCATCCCGGGACAACTCCGACGGCGAAATCCATACTAACGACCGAGTGAACAGATAACACCAGGGGGGTCGCGATACCGGCGAGAATTAGATACGCCTTTTCGTAATGCCGCCATTGCCGGTTGCTCCCGCGCCAACCCAGGGAAAATAAAGCCAATATCGCTTTCCTTACCTTGTTGACCGCGCGATCCCGCAAGGTTGCGAGATCCGGGATTAACCCCACATACCAGAATAAACAGGATACGGTAAAATATGTGCCCACGGCGAAAACATCCCAAAGCAATGGACTCCGGAAATTCGGCCACATATCCATTTGATTCGGTATAGGAAACATGTAGTAGGCGACCCAGGCGCGGCCAACGTGGATACCCGGGAATATCCCGGCGCATATTACCGCGAAAATCGTCATCGCCTCAGCAAAACGGTTGATCGAAGTTCGCCAACGCTGGCGGAAGAGAAAAAGGATTGCGGAAATCAGAGTGCCGGCATGCCCGATACCGACCCAGAACACGAAGTTAACGATCGCCCAGCCCCATCCAACCGGATTATTCAAGCCCCATATCCCTGTACCTTCCCAAAGGAGCCATCCGATCATCAAAGTCATCATACCAGCCAGAGAACTCGTGATCGAAAAGGCGATATACCACGCCTTTGGCGTTTTCTTCAGCTCAACTTCGACGATCTCGCTGATTCGCCGGGTCACGGATGAAAAACTCTGATTACCCGTTATCAATGGTGCGTCGACCGGAGCCGAAGGACTAATATTGGATTCTGCTGTATTCATTTAGGAAACAGAGGCAATTCCGAAACTCTCTGGAATCGCCTTCATTGGTTGTTTATTATTCTAGGTTCTTACGTTAGTGCTACCTTGCTTGCAGTATACAAACAATCATTAAGCTGAATCCCCCACGTTCCAGATAAAATCACCCAAGATCCGGATTCGGATTTCGCAATTTCCCCTGATACGATGTTCTCGGTTTCGTATGCCATTCCCCTAACAATACGTAATCGCGATCCTGATTCTTGACCTCGGTCACAGCACTCTTTTCATCGCTGATATCACCGAAGACGATCGCGTCAACCGGGCATGTCTGCTGACAGGCGGTTTTTATATCGCCGTCCTTGAGCGGGGTTCCGTTTACTTTCGACTTAATTTTCGCCTGATTGATTCTTTGCGTACAATAGGTACACTTCTCCATTACGCCCCGAAACCGAATTGTTACATCCGGGTTATTCCCCATTTTCTGTATCTCAGGGGTGTCTTTGGTGTAGTTGAAAAAGTTGAACCGCCTCACCTTGTAGTTACAGTTATTGGAGCAGTAACGTGTTCCAATGCAGCGGTTATAAACCATCACGTTCAAGCCTTCCTTGTCGTGGTTGGTGGCTTGTACCGGACAAACTTGTTCGCAAGGCGCGTTCTCGCAATGCATACACGGAACCGGCTGGTACGCGATCTGCGGGTTCGCCTCGTCTCCAAAGAAATAGCGGTCCAGACGAATCCAGTGCATTTCCCGCCCGTAACCGGCATCCTTCTTACCGACAACTGGAATATTATTCTCGCTTTGACAGGCGATCGTACACGCGTTACAGCCCGTGCAGACGTTAAGATCAATTGCCATACCCCATTGCGGACTACTCTCGTATTTACGCTCTTTCCATAATGGTTTCAGATCCGCTTTCACTAACGGCGGCTCAAGCTTACCTGTCTCCCGGTACTCTTCGAGGGTAGCCTCTCTGATTAACGGGCGTCCTTCCATCCGATGATAATCCTGAGTCAGCGACAGCGGAAACGTGTTTCCGGTCTTCTCAATCGCAAGGCCGCTGTCGAAATCCGGATTCGCTAATGTCCGTAATGGATAGACGTTGCCGCCGACACCGTTTCCGATTTTCCCGATGGACTCCTGACCATACCCCAAATACACGGATACCGAGTCATCGGCTTGACCGGCAACAACGAAAACCGGCAACTCAAGTGTATTGCCGTTGATCGTTAATTTGACGGTTTCGTACTTTTTTACCCCGAGCTTTCCGTAACGCTTGATGTCAACACCCAGTTTCCGGGCGGTCGCCGGGCTTATCGTCGCCACGTTGTCCCAAACCAGCTTTGTTATTGGATCCGGTAACTCCTGAAGCCACCCTACGTTTGCGTACCGACCATCGTACACGGTCGGCGATGTTAAGAACACGATTTCCACTCCACCACGGCTACCTGATAATGGCGGCGTATTTTCCAGATAACGCGCCAGTGAAACGATATTCAACTTTGGCTTCCGCTGCGGCAGCGCGCTATTCTTCAAAAGCCCGTCGTGCAATACCCGACGCCATTTCTTTTCATAATCGAGCGGGCCCAACAATTCGGACCACGTCGAACGTACAATCTCATACCCAGGCTGATTTTTGCCGGTCGTTATAAGACTGATGAGTTCCAAAGCGGTGTAGGCCTTAAACAGCGGCGCGATTAAAGGTTGAACAATACTTACAGTGCCGTCGGTTGACCGGGCATCAGACCAACTCTCGAGAAAATGCGCCTGGGGAATATGCCAGTCAACTTTTTTCGAGGTCTCATTGACCCTTGAACTCAGATGCATCGTCAACGGAACCGAGGATAGTGCAGTCTCGAAATTCGAATCTGCAGGCGCGTTGTAGACGGGATCGCCGCCAAGAATTATCAGTGTACTGACAGCCCCAACGTTCATCCTCGCGACCAAACCTGAGAGGCTCTCCCGGTTCGGAAATTCCGCGTCTTTCGGCTCAGTATAGGTAACCGTTCGCCCAACGTTGCCCAAGGCGGAGTTGAGGGCGAAAACAAGCGCATGGACGGCTCCCGGTTGTTTTCTTCCGGCGACAATCAGTGATCTTCCGCGCGCCGCGACCAGATCCCCGGCGAGCGTGGAAATCCATTTATCATCAACTGGCGCTGAAGTCAGTGACGTCAACGATTTAACATCGGGAACTTTCACGCCCCGTACCGCTAATGCGCGAGAAAGCTGCCCTACCAATGCCCCGATCTCAGCGCTATGTACCGGCACCCGATGATCTGCCATCGCGCCGGTAGTGCTGAACGCACTCTCGGCAACATAAAGGCGGTTCATCGTATCTTTGCGCCCTTCGACACGGCGTGCCTGTGCAAATCGGCCGGCGTTGATTACGCTGTCACTTTCGGTTAGCAAGAAATCGGAATCCAGCGACAACACCACGTCCGCCTTGTTGAAACGGTAATCGGGGCGCAAGGACTCGCCGGTCGCCCCAGCGACGCCCTTATAAATATTTTCGTTGCTAACCGGCTCGTACGTCGCCCAGGTTGCGTTTGGAAAATTCTTTTTGAATTCGTTTTTTAATCGAGAAAGAGAAGGCGAAACGAATGACTCGCTAAGGATCGCAAGCTCCTCACCCTTATTCGCGAGATGGTCCGCCCGTTTGCCCGCCCAGAAATCGAGTAATTCAGTCCAGCTCTTCGCAGATTTATTCTGCGTTATGTTCTTTGATCTATCGGGATCGTAGAGTCCAAGTATAGATGCCTGATGAATAGTGCCGGCCTTTCCCAAACTAGACGGATGCTGCGGATTCCCTTCGATCTTCGTGGGTCGTCCCTCATGGCTTTCTACAAGTAAACCGAACGCCTCGTCGCCAACAGTCATTGTCGTTGCGTAGTTCAACGGGATCCCGGGGATTATCTCCTCTGGCTGTTTGACGTAGGGGACGATTTTCCTGACTGGCCGTCGGCATCCGGTCGTCGCCCCTGCCAGCGCCATAGAGGCACCCATTAAACGCAGAAATTCGCGGCGCGATACTGAATTTGGATCGACCTCACGCCCATGCGGGAACTCGTTATCCAATTGCTCCGTCTCCGTTGTAGCGTCGGTTGAGTCGTAGAGGCTCCGCCAGTAATTTCTATTTTTTATCGACTGCTTTGATTTTATCGGTGGCATGCTGAACAATCCTCGGGCGGATTTAACTGTTTATCCTGAATCAGGCGCTTGGCCAGATCGTTCTGGTTGTCGGGCGGCACCCAGGACATGTCTGTCACTTTCGTCTGCGTTAAATCTCGTAAATGCTGATCAGGGTTACGATGGCAGTCAAGGCACCATCCCATACTTAACGGTTGTTTCTGTTCGACAATATCCATTTCCGCGACGTTCCCGTGGCAACTGGCGCAGCCAACGCCCGCCCGCAAGTGGACGCTATGGTCAAAATATGCATATTCCGGGAGCATATGAACGCGAATCCACTCAATCGGATCGCCGCTCTCGAAGCTGTCGCGAATCGGCTGGAGTTTTTCGTTCTCGGTACCGATCATGTGGTGACAGTTCATGCAAGTTTGAGTTGGGGGAATATTTGCCTCGTGCGATAGTTCCACGGAGGCGTGGCAATATCGACAGTCCATGCCCAGTTCACCAGCGTGCAGTCGGTGACTAAATGCGACCGGCTGTTTCGGACGATATCCCACGTCAGTATACTCCGGCGATCCATAATACCAGATCAATCCGGCTGCGAAAACAGCGGAACCTGCGGCGCCTAGTGCGAGGGGAATCGGTAAGAAATTCATCCACTTGGGAAATACCTGTGCCAATGGGATCCTCAAGAATTATCGTGTCAACTTCAGACTGCCCCGATCTCGTCCTCAATCGGGACTTCGAAACAAGCAGTCCCATTTTCGATCCGCATCATATGGACGGACCTCGCGAGTGCGGGACTGCGTTAGTATTGATCGCGCCAGAGATCTCGGGAAATACGCGAAAACTCAAAGGCGATCAGTATTAAAAACGAACGCGTAACCTATTTCGATGTGGAACCACCTGCAATACAAATCTGTCAATTTATGCGGCGGAGTCAACCTCGATAGAGAAGCAAGCTGCGAAACTTTTTCAGACCGCGGCCGCATGCTCCCTTAAACGGCGCTAGTACCTGCTTGTATTAATTCTAATAATCAATAGAATTAATACAAGCAGGTACTAGATTATGCGTGGTACTGAATTAGTCCTTCGACAATAATTGTCATAAACAACGCCAGTAGATAAACTATCGAATAGCGAAATAGCCCTTGTTCAAGTTGTTTTGTTATCGTGCGTCGTAACAACAGCGACCGTTTGATAAAAATCCATCCGAGCACAACCGCGACGATCGGATACGCGACACCGGGGTGTACTATCGGTAACGTCAACGTCACTGCAACCAAGGCCAGAGAGTACCATAAAATCAGCTTCGACGTAGCCTCGTCGCCTTTTACGATCGGCATCATGGGTAGATTAACCTTTTCGTAGTCCTCCTTCAGATACATCGCCAGCGCCCAGAAATGAGGCGGCGTCCACAAGAAAATGATCATAAACAGAATCCCCGGCGCGACGGCCAGGTTCCCAGCGGCAGCGGCCCAACTTATTACCGGCGCCATAGCACCGGCGGCACCGCCGATTACGATATTCTGGCACGTATTCGGTTTTAACCACAGTGTGTAGAAAAAGCCGTAAAATAAAATCGTCCCGAGCGCGAGCGCGGCGCTTAGGAAATTGAAGAATTTAAGGAATAAAAGTACACCCGCTACGCCGATCAAAATCGAAAATATCAGGGCTTCTGTATCTCCCAGTTTATGCTGTGGCAACGGCCTGCGGCGGCGTGTACGGGACATCTTCGCGTCAATTTCGCGTTCGAAGTACTGGTTCAGCGCGTTCGCGGATCCACCGGTGAGAAATAGTCCAAGCATAACCAGTAAACAAGATAGTGGCTGACTCAATAAACTCGCCTCTATCACAAGGCCGGCACCGCCAGTAACCAGGACTAAAATTGTAATCGTCGGTTTGGTTAGTTGCAGGTAAGACTTTAAGCGGCTAAACACCATCTATTATTCCCTGATGCAAATTTTAGTATTTCAAGGTTGGAACTGTTCTTGACTAAAGGTAGTGTGAGGGACGAAAAGTACACCACCCTGATCTATGCATAAAGTTTCTATTGCGAGCATAATGCATGCTAGCTGAACCCTGTTCGAAAAGCTAGCGCGGCTCGCATTGGGGGCGGATGACGATACCTTGTCGAACGGGGTCTAATTACCAATAAATTGTTGACGGTAATAGTAGGGCATAATTCGATCGCGTCAACGTTAAAACTATTTATTTTTCAAGGGTATAGAGGCATGCGAACAATCGCCTTGGATTTTGACGGTGTCATCTGCGACAGCGCGGAGGAGTTAGCGCGCTCGAGCTGGATGGGAAACCAGGTACTGAATACTGGAAAATCAGCATTGGATACGGTGCCAATAGACTTTATTCGCCGATTCATAGAACTTCGACCGGTTATCCACACTGGCTTTGAGGGTATTTTGTTGGCGGAGATGATCGTTAATGACTTCGACGACACCGACATTCGCAGCGATTTTTCGAGTCTATGTAGTCAATTAGCCGCTCGGTTTCGAGTTGAGCGGGAGGAATTGATCGAGATGTTCGGAGCCGCTCGAGACCGGTGGATCGACGACGATATCGACGGATGGATCCGGACTCACCAGTTCTATCCGGGAACTATCGATACCATCAAACGACTCCGCGAGCGCATGGTCGACCTCGCGATAATAACGACCAAGGAAAAACGGTTTGCCAGTCGACTACTTGGCCCCTTCGACCTTCGAGTCTCCGAAGATCGTGTTTTTGGACTGGCGGAAGGGACGAAATCGGATGTATTACTGCGGTTATCGTCGGAGGCTCCGGCGACAGCCGGGAGCATTATCTTTATAGACGATAGACTTGAAACCCTCGAAACAATTCGCGACACGACCGGACTGGAAATGGTCGAACTTTATTTGGCGTCCTGGGGATATAACTCAATGGAGCAGAGAAAGCGCGCCGAAGCCGATTCGAGAATTAATGTCCTTTCCCTGGGTGAATTTATCGAATGGGGGAAAAATAAGCCGTATCGACTACCGTCGGACAGTCAGACCGCGTCCCTCGAAATCCAATAGCAAACGTTTTCGGGCCGCTCGGGTTGTTTAGATTAGACGTTTACTACCGTGCCATACTACAGGCAGTACAATTTTCGGTCCGTATCAACGGAGTCCGCCGCATCACTATTACATTGATTTCAACGCAACTTTCTTGCGCTATGCGTCTCCGGTTTCGGAGACATGAAGCTTTCGTTTCAACTCCTTCAATTCCTCTTGAGGCAACTCGAGATCGTCCAGCGCGGCGGCCATTCTCTCCGAATTGCAGTCCACCGCATAGTAACTGCACTGCTCTAAGAACTCAGGACGTACGGAATAAATCAGGTTACGCGGATAGTCTCGGCACATGCCCGGACGACTGTCGTAAGAGTCGCAAAGTTTCGTCTCAGGATCCCAATGGGTACATTTGAATATAAACGTTTTTTCGCGCCGGTTTTCACCAATGAAATCGAAACCGTTAACCAGCCGATGCCATTTGATAATGAGCCATCGAATCGACTTCAAGTAAAAAAACGGGGTAAAAACTGGCACCATCGGAGTTTCACAGCAGGCACCGCATTGATTACAAGTGCCGCAAAGTTTGTAAAGCGGCGTCTCTCCCAGTCCCTGAATCGCGCGCGTCGCGCGCAAATCAAAGTTATAACGTAGCAATGCGATGCGTTTAATTGTCCGGCGGACGACTCCGTCTCTCACTGGCTTCTTCCTTGCGACGTTCACGAGATTTTTGATACGCCAGAGATGAAACCCCGCGGACAGAAATTGTCCGCGGGGTGCTAGGTCTGGGCGGATTTTGGTCCGGACTGCCGCGACTCTCGCTTGTGCGGAGAGTTCACGCTGGAGCGTGGTTCTTAATTTCCTAAAAAGAAATACCACGCTGAAGCGTGAACTCCAACGGCCCCGAACACATACAAATCCTTAACTTAGCGACATTGGCACTAACAGTCTTAGCGATCCGTATGCACGAACTCCGCTAATACGGAGAGCAAGTCGGGCGACGCTTGAAACCTGAACCGGTTTCACGCTGTTTTTAATGTAGGAGGCAGCTCCCGCTGGCGATCTTATTTATTTTGGTATCGTTCCAAAATAATCGTTATCGCCTGCGGGAGCAGCCTCCTACATTCACATGATCAAAGTTTCCTTTTGTATTAACAGACTCAGCGGAGCGCGTCGGTCGACGC
>JAJFLP010000025.1 GCA_021772635.1 Verrucomicrobiota bacterium
TTACATCTTTATAGGAATTGTACCAGAATATATATTATCGCCGCTGGGACAGCGCCTCCCACATTCAGAAACAGACCGCCTGCAGTACGGCCTCCGAAAAATTGATCATAATTGAGGGCAAAAAATGCTTAAGTTGGGGGGGGATTAGGGTCACATCCAAGTTTATTCGCTTATAGCAGATTCTAATTTCGTGCTAAAAACACGCTTTAATAATTCTGTAGTGCGCTTTGCGGGATCTTGGCGGATCGCTTTTTCCTCTGCGGCCAAGTAGTGAAAAATGCCGTCCATTCCTTTTTGAATGACGTGATCGGCCATGTCCGCTTTTACATCGGGGACGAACGGTAAGGATCGGCATTTATCCATCACCTTACTGTACGCGTTGACGGCGCCGATCTCCGCCAAGCTGTTCTCAATAATCGGCCGCATTTCTGCAGCGAGAACCGGGCTCATTTTCTCCCTGAAGTAAATCGTTGCTGCGTCATCCGACCCCTTGTAGATTCCTTGTATATCATCGAAGGTCATATCTAAGATCGCCTGTCGAAAAAGATCCTTCGCTTTCGGTGTTGCGATTTCAGCCGCGCGATTCAGTTTTAGTTCCAAATCATCAAGAAGTCCCCCCATACCGACCTTGGTCAGCATCTCTTGCACATTAACCAATTTACCGGGTAACGGTATCTTAATCGTCGAGTCTCCATTGAACCCGTCCGTCTGTCCGAGTTGTGCCACGACATTATCGGCACCGATTTGAAGTGCTTCCTTCAACCCTGAACCTATCTGACCGATAGTCAGCTCCTGGTTGTCCTTTTGGAATATTTTGAGGATATCCAATCCCTTTTTCCACCATCCGCCGCCCGCTTGTGCAGAATACGGGAAGGATAGAACAATGACTGCAACTGCTGTTAAAAGACCTATAGTTTTCGGTCTCCACGACCTTTCTTTACGACTACGCATAATATCAATTCCTTTGTTTTTGAGCCGATTTTAATTATTGTGCTGTACACATCTAAAAATTTAGACACAACCATCCCATCAAGGATAAGCCCGTGGGACGACCAATCGGAGTCGCTATCGAAATCGCTATCGAAATCGTTTTTTAGCTTTTGTCCGAATCAGTTGCCTATCGCCAAGGAACAAGGAGGAACGATACCAATTTCGATAGCGAAAAAAGATAGTACACGGCTCGATTGCCATAGGGTTAGCAGTTAAAATGCAAACCGCGTGTTTCCGAAAAATTCCGTTGAGACTACCATTGGCAAAATCTGCCGATTTGCGATCTCTGTGTGATCACAGTGAGTATAAATATTGATTTTCCGATACACTAATTATTGGAAATAGCTATTTTAAGTATGCGCGGCACTACTCTAAAGTCAACTAACAATCAATAATCAGCAAGCGGGCGAATATTGGGCCGAGTTCACTCAAATCGCAATCAAAGTACACCAAAACGCCCGGTGAGTTTTGCTAAATCTGTAAGCATATGGTACGATACTGGTGTTTTTCAGCTTAGAGGAAAGGACTTCGTAGGCATGCATAGATTCTATTTTAACGTTCTATGGGCGTTAGTTACACTAATCCCAAGTAGCAGGGCAGATCTAATTCCCTGGGGTGACTTCTGGAACGCAGAGACTAGTAACGGAATGACGACGATTGGTGACGTTCAGATTAGTATTTCTACGTCTCCAAGCGTGAATGCTCTTGAAACAGATCCTATCCTCCTACTCCAAAAAACTAGCGGTGCTACTCAATCATATGCGATCAATTTTTCCGAACCCGTTTCTTTCGACCTCGGCTTCAGTCACCTGAATTCAGGATCGGAGTCGGTCCGGAATTTTTCTGTACCCCCTGACGGTACTTTGCTCGGTACGAACCACACTTGGGACGGCGCGATTCTGGGAACCAGCAGCACAAACACGAGCACGATTTCGACGTTATCGTGGGATAATATTGTGGCAGTTTCATTCGACCACAGATTTACGAGTTCGCAATCCGTGATCGGACTTCCAGCTGCACAGTTCACACCGGTTGCAGCAAGCGTCCCGGAACCGTCCACTTACGCACTGTTTGGATTTATCATTCTTGGAATTGGATTCGCCCAAAATCGCAAAAAAAATCGCCATACGTGCCTCGCAAGACTCTAAGCAGTCGAAATTGTTAAAGTATTAACCATTCTTCAGGATGCAAAATTCCGTTGGGAATTTCTGCTGGCGGATGGCATGTTGAGTGAAATGATTGGTTCGCTTCATCGATATACGTCACTTCGATGGCCAACTTTCACAACCCAAACCGTTAGTTCTTCATCCTGGATCGAATAAATAATCCGATAATTGCCCTGCCTAAGCCGGTAGCGTTCCGCATAGGACAATTTTTTCGATCCGGGCGGACGCGGATCCTCTGCTAGTAGCTCGATTCGTCCGAGTATTTTGACGAGGTCTCGTTTCGGAATTCGATCGAAGTCTTTCCGAACCGAGCGGCGGAAAGAAAGTTTATATCTTGCCATCGCGCTTCAACTCTTTCACCATGTCTTCATATGATATCAACGGCTCATTTCCCCGCTCCTCGAAGATCGCCAAATCATCTGCATCTTCGGCAAGAGTGGTCGCGACAGCTTCATTGATGAGTTCGGACATGGAACGTGATGTTTCGACCGATTTAATGCGTAATGCTTTGTGTAATTCCGGCTGAAGATAAATCGTGGATCGTTTTGATAATGTTGTCATCGTTGCACCTCGAATTGATTCAAACACCATAACATCACAACGTCAGTATGTCAAAGATTCGCTTTATGCAAACGTAGTGGGTCATCCATTTGCTGAAGCGGCAGCGGAATCACGTTCGATGTATCCGATGATTCGCGTGGGATGTGAGTTTAACGGGGATCTGGGAACAGGCGCGACATGAGGAGAACCGTCAAGACTCTGACGTCAGAGCCTGAGATATCGTACATGGTCAATAAGTTCCGACTAATAGTTTGCGTACGGAATTAACGTCAATTAAAGGAACGCGGGCCGGATCGGGGAAAAGAGGCGAGACGGTCTAGTACGTCGATAATGTCGGACACAACCCCATCCGCGTAATATTCAGAATCACGGGCAATATAATCGTGGAATGCGCCGAGATCAGCCACGTCTGGAGTCGTCCAAACAGTTTCCGTCATCGGCTGAATTGTCTGACCGAATGGTCACAAAAGCAAGTACTGGGATCACACGTCAGAGGCACGTAAGTTCTGCGTCATTAGAACCGAAATTTCATATCACGTGCTAGAATCCGAGTAAACGCCTCACTGCCAGAGATGCGCGTTAAATGGGTAACGTCGCTGAAATGATTTTTACTGATTTCGGGAGTCTGCTGATAGTTCCTAATTGCTACCTGGGTTTCTGCTTTTATTCGATCGAGAACCTGATTCAATCGATTTTTCGTTTCAGGTGGATTCTGAATCCATTCGCGATTTTGCGGTAACAGTATAATCTCAACATGTCGGGACATACTTTTAAACGTGCGCACGAGGTTGATGAATTCGTCGATTTGTCCATCATCGAAATTCAGTTTCACAATGTCGCAAAATTCAACCCGTTTTTTCAGGTCCTGTTCAAGCTGCACAGGATGACGTAGACTGGCCGTTAGCTGCTCATAAAGGTCAATGGTGTGATCTGATAGATACTTGCGACTTAATCGTGCTCCTCTAAAAGCGGGGTTCCATTGCTGCCGGTAACGTTCCCCTAAATCCTTTTTCAATTCCCGCCTGAAGCGACTTTTCAATTTTCGACGTTTTGTAAGTACCTCGGCATAATCTGTGGACGGTAATGTCGGTTCGTGGAGCTTCAGTGCAAGGCGGAGTGCAGTCGTCACTAGCTCTGACGACAGGCCGTTTCTAAGGTACCTAATCTCGAGTAATCGCGTCCCTCTTTGCGGGTCGGTTAATGTAATATCCCAAAGTTCGGCAGGAGAACAGAAGCTCGCGTACCATTGATCAGACATGGACTGATCATGGCCTCTCCTGGTCAGCGTCGCCTGAAACGGATTGAACTCGATTAGTACCGCATCGATTTTCTTCCCCCTTTTTTGAAACTCGTCCATGATGCGTTTTGCATATAAATGCTGATATTCGGGATTGAGTCCGTCAAAGCCGAAGTTGTAACTAACGAGGTCGATCCCCTTCGCCTCCATCTCGGAGTCGAAGATATCCGGTGAAAAACCGGCGTGAACCAGGGATGAGCCGTACACGATCGCTATCTTTTTCGCAGCGGGATTATCCGCAATGTGCGGTAACTGTTCTGACGCTTGATTGAGCCGTCTGATTCCGAGTCCGGTTTCTTTAACCGCCAGCCCCATGATTCCGATATATAAAAGTGCTGCCGTAGCAAAAACGAAGCCGCCGGTGAAGAGTGTTTTTCGAGCAACCGATCTGCAATCGCTGTTATGAGATCCCATTAGGTAACCTAATATTTAAAATTTTACCGCTTGCGGTATACGTACAGAACACTCATTCCCGATGAATCAACTGCCTCGGGGCAAGCCGACGAGGTATGAAAAACTCTTAAATCTTTACTACGTTCGTGCTGGACAGCAGAACGGGGAATTAAACCCACTGGTGGGATCAAAATTGGAAATAGATAAAGGCATGTCCAGGTGTTCCCACGGAAAAGCAAAAGAACTGCAAGAGGATCAAGAAGGACAACAACAGCGCGACTCGGGATTCGATTCGCTTCCCATAGCGAATTACGATATAGTCGATCACATGCATACTCGCGAATGCCAGGATGCTGAGTTGAGCGACCAGCCATGCCTGCGGCGGAGAAATTGGTAAAGAACCAGGCTGATGGAGCTTCATCACCAAATCAACGGCTACATCCATGTTCACTGCCCTGAAGATTATCCAACCGATTAAAACCGCATAAAAGGTCGTTCCCCACTTCACAAATCTTACCCACCAATTTCTGGAAAGTGCGAATCCTTGTAAAAACTGTGCGTTGGACAAACCATGAGTTGCAATAATTAGGCACCCGTGAAAAAATCCCCACGCCAGGAAATTCCATCCAGCGCCATGCCACAGTCCCCCCAGTACCATCGTAATCATTATGTTCAGATATCGACGTCTACGGTTACCACCCAGGCTGATGTAAAGATAGTCACGTAACCATGTCGATAGAGAGATATGCCATCTTCGCCAGAAGTCTACTGGTGACAATGCGAGGTATGGAAGGCGAAAATTCATGGGAATCGTGAATCCCAATAGCAGACCAATTCCGATTGCCATGTCGCTATAGCCGGAGAAATCACCATAGATCTGCCCCGCAAATGCCAACACCCCAGTGAAAATCTCTACCCAACTTAACGACGCTACTGCTGCGGCATCAGTATCGAAAACCGCTGCTGCTGGTCCCGAGAGTAAATCTGCCAGGGTTTTCTTGGTCAAGCCCACGGAAATAAGAACAAGGCCGTGTTTCGAACCAGCCCAGGTGGGTACCGGCATTGTCTCGAATTGGGGGAGTATCTGCCGAGCACGCAGGATGGGGCCGGCCACAAGTTGCGGGAAGAAAGACAGTGCAGCCGTAAACTGAAGAAGCCCTTTACGTGGCATAAAAACGCCGCGGTAGACGTCTATGGTATAGCTCATGCTTTGAAACGTATAGAACGATATTCCGACCGGCAGTACCAATGCTAAAGCTGGCAGCGATACAGGATATCCGAACATCTCTAGAAACTCTGCTACAGCATGCAACGCGAAATCGGCGTACTTAAAAATACCCAGAAGTCCCAAGTTCGCCGATATCGAAAGCGCTAGAAGTACTTTTCGTAATGACTGCCGATTCGTTGCCACGATCGCCAGTGCCACATAATAATCTACCGTGGCACTGACCATTATCAGTGGGATGAAGCGATAATTCCACCCGGCATAGAAAACGAAACTACCAATCAATATCAGATAAAGGCGGGACGAACGTCTTAGAAACACAAAACTATATAAGACGAAGAAGACGACAAAAAAAACTAAGAATAGCGGTGTATTGAATGGCATCTTACGTTTCGCCGCTGTTTCGGCAGGTTATAAAAAGTGGGGGTCACACCTTTATTATGAAGTAAAGAGCGCCATGAAACGAATTGAGACTAGCCTGCCCAACCACCCAGTATACTTCATACTAAAGCTGTGCCCCCAATGGATCCCTTCAATTCTATTTGAACAGAACAGACCTTCTCCCCGGAAGTCCAAAAATATTTACGCCAGACCAGGCAGCAGTGTTAGTAATCCTGTCGTCAATAATTGCATTGCTATTGCAATCAAAATAATACCCCCAATTCGAACCATTATGCGCATAATAATCGGACCAATAAATTCCCGAATCGCTGACGCAAAGTAATATATGACACCGATGATAAGGGATACAAAAAGGCAAACCACAGATAAGGTCAGCGTTTCTATCGAACCACTGGATTGTGCCGCTGTAGCGACTAATAGTGCTATCGTACCCCCTCCAACAGTCAAGGGAATAGCCAGGGGCACAACTGCCACTATGTTCCACGCTTCGCTCTCGGTTTTTTCCAGCTCATCTTCTGGCATTTTTCGGTCGTTAGCGTCGACCTGCCTAATACCTACACGGAGAATGATTAAGCCTCCAGCCGCCTGTAAGGCACCTATTTGTATATCCAAATATTGCAAAATATGTTGCCCTAGCCAAAGCACTATCAGCATAAAAGCCGCAATCGCAAACATCGTACGTATTGCAATCCGGCGCTGTGTTTTAAGATCATAGGAGGCAACGATTTCCGTATAAGTAGGGAGAACACTCGGCGGATTAATCAGCGCCAATAATCCCGTCCCGAATAATAAAGCTTGCGTAAAAGTCATGCGGAGTCAGCGTCCTAATGAAGATTTTTAAAATACATACAGGGGCCATTATTTACTGGTCATAAGTAAATAACAATACGCACTCTATTTGTTCGCTTTTCAGTGACTATAGAATATCGAATCTATTCTTATCTTTCCAAAAAGGACAATCCGGACAGCTCTTTCCATCGGGGTAATCCTTGCCTTCTTCATGAGGACAACCAAATATCTTTTCTAACATAGTCAATGTGGCGACCTCGTGTTCCTTTAACCTAGCAATAATGGTCTTCTGTATTTCAATATTATAACGAGCATCCTTATCCTCTGAATAATATCGATGCACATTCGCTTCTGCCCCATCACGCAAAAAAAATTCCCAGCACCGCTTTCGTCGCTTTTTTGTCTGTTGGACCGTAAAACGCTAGGGTTGAAAGGGGAAATCCCTGATCGCCTTTCTTGGCTTTCCTTCGTAGGATTGATATAGGTTTCTGCATGGTGTCTTCTATTTAGGGAATGGCGAGTTCTCTCAATTCGGCATTCGCTAATCGCGTAGGGGTTCGCGAACGTTTACGGTGTGCTACTCCGAAAGAGCAGAGTAAAACGGCGCGAATTCGGAGTTAGTACAACCGGTTTGTTCGTAAATTCATACGTCATCGAATTCAATCGGGCCCGGAGTGAGATCTCTAGTAACAGAGTGAACCTCTACGGCGAACCAAGAGTTAAATAGAACAAAGTCTGACGTGTCCGGCCAATCTGATTCGTCCAGCCACCACGATTCAAGTTCTATCTGAAATACGGTTTGGAACACGTCGCGGACAATCAGCGGGACGTCACTGTCCAAATCATATTCCGGCACCAAATACGCCGTGCATTCCCGGTTGATCTCTTCAAGGGTTATTTCCGTGGGATCAGGCAAGGACCTTAACCAATCCAGAAACGGCTCCTTTGCTCTTGCAAGCAAAACAGACCTATTTATACTCTGAACTCTTTCGTCTGCCATATCGATTTCACTGCGAACCCGGAGGTGACCTACTTAGGATAATCGCGGCGATTATCCTAAGTTAGAGTCCACCGTCTAGTTATCCTTTCAGTCAGATTTCCAAATCGTTCAAGAACTGAGTTCTCGCTCAATTCTCTCCGCCAAAAATGTTTTCATTAATGATTGATACGGAACATCTCGCTTGTGAGCGAGTGACTTCAGTTGATCAATCATCATTTCCGGTAGTCGAATGGAAATGTTTTTGACAGTAGGCTTTAGCTTTGGGAAAATAACGTCTTCGCTTTCAGTCCAATTGACGTAGTCCGCCGAATCTTGAGAGGACCAGAATTCCCGCTCCTGGTCTTCGTTCTTAAATTTCGGTATATTATTTTTCACGGCTGGCATAGATTCTTTGCTCCTTTCTAGTCATGTCTCGAGCGGATATAACACGAATCAAGCTATTTCGTATCGTGAAAACGATAAATAATAATCGTCGTGTATCTGTGTGTCCAAGGGCGAAATATCGATCTTCTGTTTGAGAATGTCGTTGATCGTAAGAGACGATGAAGGGCTTATTGAAGTATGTCTGTTCGCACTCGGAGGGCGCAACATCATGCCGCAACCAGATTTTCTCTGAATTGTGCTCATCCCAGTCGAATCCCGTACATTCCCTTAATTTGCGAGACATTTTCATGAACTAGTATATGATAGGCATATACATTTTTCAAGTCAACATACAAATCGCGGGAACCCAAATCAAGGGATAACACCCCCGTTCACCGGGCCGCGGCTCCGGTGCAACGGATTGTTATCAGATAATTTGCAGGTTCGAGTCTTATCAGAACCCTTCAAGCACAATCTTCCCGCGTGACGAGCCGCTTTCGATTCGGACGTGTACCGCAACCGCACGTAGAGTCGCGGCATCGATCTTCCCGGCGACATCGGTCGCGGTGGAACGGATGCGTCCCGCTTCAACCAATGCAGCTACTTCATTCAACAGCTTGCCCTGTTCCGCCATATCCGGTGTACCGAAGAGCGAGCGAGTGAACATCATCTCCCAGTGAAGGGAGACTGCTTTGAGCTTGAACGGCATGAAGTTCAGTTCTTCCGGGTCATCGATTAGGCCAAACCGGCCCTGCGGCGCAATCAGCTCGACTATATCGGCCATGTGCCGGTGGGTCTCCGTGGTCGAGAACACGTAGCCGGGAGCGCCGAGTGCCGGAGCTTCGACCTGAGGTGCTAAAGGCTGGCGATGATCGATCACGTGATGGGCCCCGCATTCACGCACCCAATCCTGCGTTTCGGGACGCGAAGCGGTGGCGATCACAGTCAGGTCAGTCAATGCCCGCAGAAGCTGGATGGTGATCGAACCAACGCCACCCGCGCCACCGATGACCAGAATGGTGTCGGCTCCCTGCGGGGTCGGGCGTTTGACTTCGAGCCGGTCAAACAGCATTTCCCAGGCGGTGATCGCCGTGAGTGGAAGTGCGGCGGCCTCGGCATCGGTCAGACTGGTAGGCTTGCGCCCAACGATACGTTCATCGACAAGATGAAATTCGCTGTTAGTGCCGGGGCGAGCGATGGAACCGGCATAAAAAACCCCATCGCCCGCTTTGAAGTTCTGCACCTCCGGTCCATTTATATTTAGGTGCCGTGCACACTTAAGACATTATATTTGATGATGTTACATATTCTAAAATAATATTTTATACTGCATAGAATATCTTAAACAGAATTTTCATTAGCAATTATCACGTTCAAGGATCGTCTTTGTAGATGCCGCGTAACCCACAAACGATTACAGCAAATAAACCGCCATTATAATTTGATTTAAGATAAATAACTAGCTATAAAAAATAGAATTAAAAAGCCATTAGTCATTTATTATAAACTACTTAAATGTGCCCGGCACCAAAAACAAGCCGCCTCCTGTTTTTGAGCTAACGCTTGAACTGACCTACGGAGATAGAGCGCAGCGGATTCTCCGTTAGAGTCCAGTGATTGGTTATGCTATTTTTTCTGTTGCACTCTGGGAAACTGAAGCATCACCGCAATCTCTCTAGCGTGGTCGGGCGTAGCCAGCTCGCCCAACAACTTGAGTGCCGCTTCGTAGCTCACCACACCACCGTTGGAGGTCATCACGCGTCCATCGACAACGACGTTCTTATCAAACTGAACATCCACTTTCGGGTAGGATTTCTTCAAGTCACCTTCGCCTCCCGCCCACGTGGTGGCTTTTACTTCGTCAAGAAGTCCGGCGTGTGCCAGAAGAAATGCACCTGAACAATTGCTGGCTAGCCAGTCAACCTCTTTCCCCTTGGTCCGAATGAATTCCATGATCGGCTGACTCGACGTCAAACCGTTGAGATCATAGGTCCCGGGGACAATGAGTACGTCAAGGGTGAAGTCGTCATAAATCGTCACGTCGGCGAGGAGTCTGAGTCCTTCGGCCGTACGTATTTGCTTGTTTGTAGTCGCCGACACAAGAAGCACATTATAGGTTGAGAACCATTCTTTCTGTGATGCCGCTCCGAATACTTCGATAGGGGCCGTGACTTCGCTTGTCAGAACTTCATCAAAAGCTAGAATGCCGATGGTTGACGATTTTGCTGAATTATCGTCAGAC
>JAJFLP010000026.1 GCA_021772635.1 Verrucomicrobiota bacterium
GCTAGCCTACATTATGCATAAACTTTCTATTGCGAATGCGTATCTTGTTTCATATAAATGAGTTACAGAGAACGCCGGATCTCAAAATATTTCAATATTTTTTCGTCCCGGCAACCTCCATAACTCTTTGATCTAAAGCAAGCTACGAATTCTCATGACGAAATTTGTGCATAATGCAGGCTAGAGTTAGTATACACTTGAATTTATACTGCAAACAGTACAATTTTTGGTCCGTATGGACGGAGAGACGACTTTTATCTTATCACCTAAGATCTATGTTGAGCCTAGCGAAATCCGCCGTGGTGGAAACGGTATATTTTTTAACCGGCATTCTGCTGGCCAGCAGAACGCCGGGTCGAAAACCTGAAGATGTTCGGTATACTTATGAATACATAATCGTTAGAGGCAGAATGTAGCAGTCGAATTTGTGATTTGGGCTCAGGCGAAGCCCGCGGTATTCAAGGCGGGCGTAGGCCGATAGCTGTGGCAGTAAATAAACTTGAGGGCGATCAGTATATGTTTGGCAGAGAGAGTAGGGTTTGTTCATATCTCGCGAAATTCGGTAGCACAGCGGCGGTGTACGCGGCTGTGATTCTCCTGGGAACGGCGTATTTGACTTCGGCGCAAACCGGGAGAGAGAACAGGATAGCCACCGAAGAGAAACTTGCAGCGCTGAAGAAATTAGCGAAGAAAGGCGACAATCACGCGCGCTACACATTAGGCAGAGCGTATATGGCGGGGCAAATGGGCTTGAAGGAGGACAGTAATCAAGCATTCTTCTGGTTAAACGAGGCGGGCGTCGACAACCACGCGGCGGCCCAATTCGACCTTGCAGTGTGCTACGAGCAGGGTATAGGCACTGAAGAGGATAAAGAGCTGGCGGTTGAGTTCTACCTCAAAGCAGGCGAGCAGGGAATCGAGAATGCGTACACCCACTCCGGACTTCTTCTCAAGGCTCTCGGCCGACCAGATGCTGCGGCGAAATCGTTTCGTTTGGGTGCGGGACGTCGAAATCCGGTTGCGTTACGCGAGTATGGTCGCGCGCTTATCTACGGTCTGGGCGTAGCAGCTGATGTTCCGGGAGCAATTTCGTTTCTCGAACACGCGGCGCAAACGGGGGATGCGGAGGCGAATCTATTACTGGCGGAGGTGTATACGGGTAATTATGGGGGGGTACCGCAGAGCCCGAAGAAAATGATCCATCATCTTTGGGAAGCGGCCAACCGAAATTTCGCCCCGGCACAATCTAAGTTGGGCTACTGTTACGAGGAAGGACTTGGGGTGGCCAAGGATACGGAGGTTGCAGTGAAATGGTACATGAAGGCGGCGCAAAGCGGATATCCCACGGCGATGATAAACTTGGCGAGTTGCTACGATCTCGGGAAGGGTGTCGCGATGTCCAAACCGGAGGCGTTCAAGTGGTACAAGAAAGCAGCCGACCAGGATTTCCCGTTAGGGCATTATAACGTCGGAATATGCTACGCGACCGGAACCGGCGTGGAAGTCGATGACGTGCGGGCGCTGGAGTATTTA
Source organism: Verrucomicrobiota bacterium (assembly GCA_021772635.1). Lineage (GTDB taxonomy): Bacteria > Verrucomicrobiota > Lentisphaeria > JABSQK01 > JAJFLO01 > JAJFLP01. The sequence continues at coordinate 1,534 of JAJFLP010000026.1, forward strand.
ACGAAGGCAGCGGAACTCGGGGAAGCGACTGCGCAGTTCAACCTGGGCGTAATTTACGAGAAAGGCATCGGCACCGATCCGAATCCAGAGAATGCGTTTTATTGGTACGGCATGTGCGCAGCGCAAGACGACTCCCGGGGTTTGCGGGCGTTAGCCGCGTGTTACGTAAAAGGGCTAGGGACACCGGTCGACGAATCCAAGGCAACTGCGTATTTTCGCAAGGCCACCGATCTAAACACAGAGCGAGCGATACCGATTTTTGAAACGTCGAAATAGGCAGTTTGGCCTGAATAATTCACCAGTATTCTGCTACGAGCCCTAATCTCTGCTCGAATAAGCCGATTAGCTCAACTTTACATCTCAGTGAATGAATATTCACTTTCGCCGTCAAGTTTTTTCTAATCGATTTATTATGAGCGAGTTAAGCGCTTTCGCGACGAATCGCATGAATTAATCAGGTTAGACGGCGAGCAGCGCAATTTTCGGTCCGCATCACTGGTTCCATTTAACGGTGGATCCGAATTACGCGGTACGACTCGTGCTGATGGAGAGTCGGCGGTCAATAGCATGCAACGGCGACGCTGTTGCGAAGGCGGAAGTTCCTCGGACGGCGGCTGGTCGAAGGTTCCAAGGCGATCGGAATAGCAGTATTTTATTGTCATACTGCAAGCATTACAATTTTTGGACGACTTTGAATTCGTTACCTAAGATCTTTGTTGAGCCTAGCGAAATCCGCCGCGGTGGAAACAATATTTCAAAAACCTGACGACGTTCGGTATATATAGGGTATTGAATATCTTGATAACTGTAATATACTTATTGACAGTCTAGACGAAAATTAGTGCCTCAACGAAAATCGCCTCAGGCGTTGTACCTGGTTTTCCTTGGGGCATTGTTGCGCTGTGGTATTTAAGTGGTTGGTGTGTCACGTCCTAAATTCATGGTATGATGAGTGTACCAAAAAGGCTTGTTGCCATAGCGCCACGAGTTTAGGACACGACACAGTATGCCACTTTTTTATTTTTAGACTATACCGCAGGCGGTACAATTTTCGGACGAAATACAGAAAGCTGTCGTTCATGCTGGACAGCAGAACTATGGCGCGACATGGCGGCAGCAGAAAGCTCCGCGACTATTTTGGTGTTAACAGATTAAACACTTAGGATCAGAGTCAAGATGAATAACGAATTGATCGCGATTTTAGACTATTTGGAGCGGGATCGTGGGTTGGACCGAGAAGTCCTGACGCAATTGATCGAGGAATCTCTCGTATCGGCTGCTCGTCGTGCTGTCGGTCCGGCTACGGACTTGCGTGTTCATTTGGATCCGAAGACGGGGGATATTGCGGCGATTGCGAAGATGGAAGTTGTCAAGCGCGTGGATTATCCCGAGCGCGAGATCGACTTACGTCAGGCGCGTGCTAAGCACCCGGATGCCGCCATCGGTGATGAATTGGACTGGGAAGTTACGCCGCAGAATTTTGGTCGGATTGCTGCACAAACGGCGAAACAGAGCATTATGCAGCGTCTTCGACAGGCGGAGAAAAGTCAAATTCAAGAGGAATATAAGACCCAGATCGGAACGCTGCTGAACGGCTCGGTTACTCAATTCGACCGGGGAGAAATCATCGTCAGCTTCGGTCGCGCGGAAGGACTTTTAACCTATCGCGAACGGGCACCGCAGGAGGAATTTCAGGTCGGCGATCATATAAGCTGTGTTCTGACCGACGTCAATTCGAATCGACATGGTCCGGTCCTGATAGTATCGCGGTCCTCTCCGTTACTGGTGACGCGTCTATTTGAGCGCGAGGTCGCAGAAATAGATGAAGGTATCGTAGAGATCAAAGGCGTGGCCCGGGAGCCGGGGTACCGCAGTAAGATTGCGGTTCACAGCAACGATTCGAGTGTCGACCCAGTAGGGGCGTGTGTTGGAATGCGCGGATCTCGTGTTAAGGCCGTTGTGCGTGAGTTGAATGGTGAGAAAGTAGATATCATCAGATGGGATCCGGATGTTTCGAAGTATATCACGAACGCAGTTCAGCCAGCTGAAATTAAGGCTTTGGAAATTGATGAAGAGACGAAACGCGTTCGTCTTATTGTGAACCAGGATCAGCTATCGTTGGCAATCGGTAAGCGTGGTCAAAATGCGCGGTTAACGGCGAAGTTAACCGGTTGGAAAATCGACATCCAAAAGTCTGAGGATCAGAAGGAGATCGATTTCGCAGCGAAAGTTAAGGAAGCTGTCAAACACCTTGCAGAGCTACCCGAAATTTCCGAGGAATTAGCAGGAAAATTGGTTAATAACGGCTTTATATCCGTTGACGGCCTCAAAGCCGCGGAGGTTTCAGATATCGCGGCTATCGATGGCATCGACGAGGACGAAGCGAAAAAGATAAAAGACGCGGTCAGCGAGTAACGTTTTATTTGCCCTCTGACCGTGCTAATCACGCAAGCGATTCCGAGTGACAAACTGCAAGCAGTGGAAGTTTGACGTGCTCGATGGTAGCGGTGAATGGAATGCCGAACGACATTTCATGAGCGTGAAGACTATGAGCAAAGTCTGCAAGCAGTTGAAGTTTGGGGTGCTCGATCGTAGTGGCGAATGGAATGCCGAAGGACATTTCACGAGCTTGAAGACTATCAGTTGAGGATTTTTCGAAGTGGCAAAAGTACGAGTATATAAACTGGCAGAAGAGCTTGAATTAGATGCCGGTGAACTGATTTCTATTCTGCGAAAGGAAGGCGTTGAGGTAAAGTCGCATATGTCTGGTATCGACCCGGAGATTGCGGACATTATCAGAGAGCAACTGACTTCCGCCACCGAGCCTTCGGAGGTTGCCAGTCCCGATGCGGATGATGCTACCCCCTCTGAGCCTGCTCCGGTTTCCGACGCCGATAAGGCTGAGCCTGTCGCTGCGCAGAAGGACATCGTTTCTTCCCCCCCCCCTTCATTGGCGTCCGCTAATTCAAAAGAGCTTCATCTAAAACCGCCTATTATTGTTAAGGATTTAGCCGAGGCGCTTGTGATAAAGCCGAACACGCTGATTCACGAATTACTTAAGATGAATATTTTTGCGTCGATCAACCAAACTTTGGATTCGTCGACAGCGGAGCAGGTTTGCGAGAATTTCGGCTTCCATTTAATAACTGAGAAGCGCGAGAAACAAACAGCGACCGAGTCGACATCATTGGGCCCTGCGCCGGAAGACGTTGTTTACGACGATGAGGAAGTCGTGGAGCGACCGCCGGTTGTGGCGTTCTTAGGCCACGTAGACCACGGTAAGACATCGCTATTGGATAGGATCCGTAATACGAAGGTTACGGCGAAAGAGGCAGGTGGAATCACGCAGCATATCGGTGCGACCACGATTGAGAAGAACGGACATTGGATCACTTTTATAGATACTCCGGGGCACGAAGCATTCACCGCGATGCGGGCTCGCGGTGCCGGGACAACGGATATTGTCGTGCTTGTTGTGGCGGCGGACGATGGTGTCATGCCGCAGACCATTGAAGCGATAAACCATGCACGTGCCGCCGAGGTTCCGATTGTGGTTGCGGTTAATAAGTGTGACCTTGAAGGAATCGATCCATTAAAGGTTTTGACGCAACTGCAGCAAAACGAGCTTACGCCGGAAGAGTGGGGTGGTGATATTGGGGTTGTCCAAGTTTCCGCCGAGACCGGGGACGGCATAGATGATTTACTGGAACGCCTCATTTTGGAGGCTGAGTTGCTCGAATTAAAGGCCAACCCGAAACTGCCGGTTAAAGCCATTGTAATCGAATCTCAACTGGAGCAGGGCTTAGGGGCGACGGTCAACGTGCTGGTCAAGAACGGGTCAGTTCGTGTGGGGGATACTGTCCTGTGTGGCCAATTTTACGGCAAGGTCAAAGCCCTGTATGATGATCAGGGAGAGCGTATCAAGGAACTCCTACCCAGTCAGGCGGCAAAGCTTGTTGGTCTATCAGGGGTTCCGGACTGCGGCGCGATCCTCGTCGGAGTTACTGATGAAAAGCAGGTAAAGAAATTAGTCGATCAGCGCGAACATCTTTTAAGAACGGAGCATCTGAAGCCGACACGCCAGGCGAATCTCGAGGATTTATTTCGACAGATCGAGGAAGACGCTCGCAACGACCTGAAGGTTATTGTGAAAACTGATGTTCAGGGAACGGGAGAAGCGGTTGTCGACATGCTAACGAAGATCGAATCTCTCAAGATCCGAATTGAATTTGTACACATTGGTGTGGGTGCGATAACTGAGAATGATGTTCTCCTTGCCGCTGCCTCCGACGCGATAGTCGTCGGTTTCCACGTGCGTGTAAACGCCGGAGTCAATACGTTGGCGAAGAAAGAAGGTGTGGATATCCGTTTGTACAGCGTGATTTACGAACTGGCGGAGCAGATGAAAGAATCGATGATCGGGATGCTCGCGCCTGAGAAAAGGGAAGTCGCCCTTGGGCAGTCGGAGATACTGGAGATATTCGAGATGTCGAAAGGCGGAAAGATTTGCGGTTGCTCGGTTTCCAAAGGGGTCGTCAAAGTGGGTGCGAAAGCACGAGTCCACCGCGGAGGTGAATTGATTTATGATGGTACGATCGCATCGCTTCGCAGATTCCAGGATGACGTCAAAGAGGTACGGCAGGGTTTTGAATGCGGGATCCGGTTAGATCACTTTAACGATTTTGAAGTGGGCGACGTGATAGACGTTTACGATTACAAAGAGATCGCTGCAACGTTATAACCGCGGCACTCCAATTCTTACTTAGCCCGCATGGACGGATTCTACGAGTACAGAGATGCCGTCGTTTCTGCACCATGAGCTGCGCATACTTCACCCGCGGTGCACTCGATACATACACTCGCACGGCTCGGGACCAGCTCCGTTACGGCGACTGCACATCCCATTTTTACATTCCCAACACCCCGGTTTTCTATTTGACCGCAAGCAGTCTACCTTTAACAGGGTCTACCTATAGGCCAATGTACACGTGAGTGCGTACGGGATTCAGAACGATAGTAATATTTTCGAACAACCGACGCTGTGAACTTGTCGATTTCGCTACGGATGGTCAGTTGGGGGTCACATCAAGTTCAGGGCAGGGATGATTTTGTATGAAACGGATGTTACGGGTCAATGAGTTGATCAAGCGAGAATTGGGGGATATTTTCGAGCGACAGATTTGCCCGGAGTTGGATTGCCTGGTCACGATAACAGGCGTTAATACGTCTCCGGATCTGCATAACGCGACGATTTACGTCAGTGTCTATGGTGCAGACGCTGAAAGTCCGAAAAAGGTACTACGTCTCTTGGCGAATCGGCGGGTTGAGCTGCAACGAGCGTTATCCGCACACGTTGTGCTGAAATACACACCTGTTCTAAGATTCGTGCTCGACGACCAATTGGAAAAGGCGGATCGGATGTTTAAGATTCTTGACGATCTGGAGGCGACGGGGAAGAATGACGACGAGCAATAGCAACGGGAACACGACACACGAACGGATTCTTGAGTGGTTGACGTCGAAGCGATCGATTCTCGCGGTCACTCATGAGCGGCCGGACGGTGACGCGCTCGGCGCGTTGTTCGGGATCTCCAGCGCTTTACAGACACTAAACATTAGTTGCACACCGTACGTTTCTGAACAAGTCCCGGGACGTTATCAATCGCTGACACCGTCTGAGTCAATAATTGGCGGCGCGGTAGATTTAAGTGAATACGATGCTTTGTTATGCGTCGATTCCGCTAACGAGAACAGATTGGCCTTGCCCAAAGGAGTTCGATTCCAAGATATATCGTTACCCAGTTGTAATATTGATCATCACATTGACAACAGCCGGTACGGTGAGATTTATCATATCGACGCAGATGCTTCGGCGGCATGCGAGATTATCGCATACTTCTTAAAATCGATGTCCGTCAAGATTTTACCGGAAACCGCGACTATGCTGTTGACCGGGATCGTGTCTGACACCGGTTGTTTTCGATTCGATAATACGAAGCCGCAGACCTTTAGAATCGCAGCGTGGCTCGTTGAGCATCGCGCGGACCACAGCGGGGTCATGCGGCAGCTGTATTTTGATGAACCGATCGAATTACTAAAATTACAGGCCAAGATAGTTGAAGGCGCACGATTCGCGTTAGATAACCGTCTGGTCTATTTCTTTCTTACAAACGAACTTTTATCAGAGTGCGGCGTTGACGGTAAGGACACTGAGGATCTGATCGATACGATTCGTGTCATTGGCGGCGTGGATATAGTTTGTCGAATGCAGCAGGTTTCGGACGGTGTGAGATTCTCACTGCGTTCGAAGGATCCGCGAATCTCGGTGAACGCGATTGCACATGAGCTTGGCGGCGGTGGGCATTTAATGGCTGCTGGAGCTTACGTGAAAGGGATGAAACTTGACGAGGCAGAAAGGCTTTTGATTGAACATGCGCAGAAGATCCTATTCAAATAAACCTGATCACGGTTACGATGCCGGAATTTTATTGGTCGACAAACCAGCGTCGTGGACGAGTCACGACGTTGTAAGTTTCGTCCGCGGTTTTGGTGTGAGAAAAGTCGGACACTGCGGCACGCTGGATCCAGCTGCGACGGGGCTACTCGTGTTAGTTCTCGGATCGGCGACGAAATTAACCGGTAATCTTAATTCTCAGGATAAGATATATGAAGGTGAAATGTGTCTGGGTATAGAAACATCAACCCAGGATGGCGAGGGCAAAATCCTGAACGAGCAAGATTATTCGGGCGTCACGGAAGAAATGGTGCATGACGTTTGTGCCGGCTTCGTTGGTGCACAAACTCAGATACCGCCAATGGTTTCTGCGAAGAAGCAGAATGGAAAGCCGTTATACAAGCTGGCACGGCAAGGAATTGTGGTGGAGCGAGAGCCGGTTCCGATTCACATTTACTACCTGAGTATCGAGAAGATTGATCTCCCGGTCGTGAGGTTTTCGGTTAAGTGTTCGAAGGGAACGTATATAAGAACTTTGTGCGCCGATATCGGTACTCTCCTGGGTTGCGGCGCTCATCTTAAATCCTTAAGACGGACGAAAAGCGGCGACTTCAGTTTGCCGGATGCGCATACGATGAGCGAGATCAAAACGTGGGATATTCATAAGCTATTCGAAAACTGTCTCGACGTAGAACCTTTCCGAACGTTGGCCTAGCCTGATCTATGCATAAAATTTCTACTGCGAGCATGTACCAGACCTAATCGGCTTATTTGAGCAGAGATTAGGGCTCGTAGCAGAATACGGATGAATTATTCAGGCTAGAGCCAATTCCAGCGAACTTTTCGTTGGATTTTCTTCGTACTCGTAATTATAATCGTAATTCCTTTCCAAAATCTCACCTCGAAAAACCAGAAAGATTACGATTAAGAGTAAGATTACGAATCTGAATGTTCGCTTATTTTAGGACTAGACTGCAACAGGCTCATTAATCAGGCTTATTCTATGCTGCGTGCTACTTCGTTGAAACAACTCCCCGGTTTCGGAATTCACCGCATCGCGATTGCGTGTGGTGTGTTCGATGGGTTACATCTCGGTCATCAGGAAATAATTGGGACCATGAGGTCGCGCGCGAAAAGTGCGGGCGCCGAGTCGGTTGTTGTCACATTCGCTCCGCATCCCGATGTTATTGTTAACCCAGGCCGTGCGACCAAACTCCTTTACTCTAAATCCTATCAGCTCCATTTGCTCGATCGCATCGGGGTTCAGGTCGTTGTCGTCCTTCCGTTCACGAAGAAACTCGCCGCCCTTCAGCCGGAACAATTTATCTCAGAGCTGGTTGATACCGATGGACTGCAGATAACCGATTTTTGTGTTGGCGATGGCTGGCGCTTCGGCTATCAGGCGGCCGGAGATACGGCACTCTTGGCGGAGCTTGGAAAGGGCTACGGATTTAACGTCATAGCGGTACCAGAGCGTATAGACGACGACGCGAAAATAAGTAGCTCGCGAGTTCGTAAAGCATTGCTGGACGGGCAGCTGGGGCTCGCCAAAGCACTTCTCGGCCGTAATTTTTCGCTGCTTGGTCGAGTCGAATTCGGCAAAGGAATTGCGACGTCGGATCTTTGCTATCCGACGGCGAATATCGCATCGGAGAACGAGATCTTCCCGCCGAACGGTGTATATGCGGCCAAGGCCGTAGTATTCGGAGTTGACGGCAGTGCACAGAAGTACTCCGGAGTCATATATCTTGGTGATTCTCCAACATTCGTCGAGCCCCCACCGGAAACGCCATTTGTAGAAATACATTTATTCGATTTTAACGAGGAGATCTACGGGCAACGGGTGGAGGTTGAGTTCATTGAATTTTTGCGCCCCGATGAGAAGTTCGAAACGATAGACGCGTTAAAAAATCAAATCGGCGCGGATGTATCACGGGCGAAAGACGTTTTAGCTGCGCTAGCCTGATCTATGCACGAATTTCGTCACGAGAGTTCGCAGTGTGATTGAAATCAATGAGTTACGAAGGTTTCAAGGCTGAAGGAATAGCGAGCTATTTCAAAGTCTTGGGTTCTTTGTAACTCATTTAGGTCATGTACAATGCGTGCTCGCAGTAGAAAGTTCGTGCATAGATCAGGCTAGCCTGAATAATTCATCAGTATTCTATTGCGAGCACCAATCTTTACCCAAATCAGCCAATAAGTTCGATTTTTCATCTCAACGTATTTCATTCTGTTGGACAGTAGAATCACCGTTCTTTCTCAAGAATTTCCCTGT
>JAJFLP010000027.1 GCA_021772635.1 Verrucomicrobiota bacterium
ACATCTTTATCGGAATTGTACCAGAATATATATTATCGCCGCTGGGACAGCGCCTCCCACATTCAGAAACAGACCGCCTGCAGTACGGCCTCCGAAAAATTGATCATAATTGAGGGCAAAAAATGCTTAAGTTGGGGGGCATTCGGGTCACACCCAAACGCACACACCGTTGGCAGCAGGAACAGGATAGAGACGCTAAATTTCCGACATAAGGGAGCAATTCCATTTTAACGCAGTTACTAAAATACGGATCTTTACTTCGTCGCTTTTACGCGCGTAGCGATATTTCTCCGCTTGCGAAGTTGATCGTGGGGGCTGCGATTCTATACATCGTCTCTCCAATCGACTTTTTCCCGGATTTCTATCCGTTTATCGGGTGGATAGAGGATATTCTTATCGGAATATTAGCGATGCGGTTTGTGCGTAGACGCGTGGGGACTGATGCCGATGACGAAGCCTGTCGAAAAGAGGGTGCGATAACTGTCGATGCGAAAGTGATCGAGGAGGATCAGCAGGGGAAGGAAACTGAGGGGTGATGCGGTCGCGCGAGCGTTTGACTGCCGGGGGCTAAAATAAGAGGTAAGTTTTGAGGGTGATCTGCCCCGCGGTAGATATTCGGCTCAGGTACATAAAAGCGTGGACAAGACACTGGTTTTCAGGTATTCAAAGTCGAACGGCTTTGTGATGTAATCGTACGCGCCGATTTCCATGCATTTTTTGGCTAAATCTTCGTCTCTGTAGCCGGTGATCATGATGATCGGGGTTTCAGGGAATATTCTTTTAATTTTCGCGAGCACTTCTTCCCCGCCCATGCCGGGCATTACGATGTCGACCAGTATCAAGCTCAAGTTCTTGATCCTTGCTAAAGCCAGGCCTTCTTCTCCGTTTTTTGCTGTAAAAACCTTGCAGTCCAGTTGCTTCAGAAACACCGTCAGACTTTCCACAATCTCGGGGCTATCGTCTATAATCAGGACTTGGGTTTTATCGGATTGCATGGGCGCTTTTTACCTTTAGAAATAGTCGATGAAACGCTCTGTGAGTTCATCATCGACTATCGATTTTCTGATGTATATGTTTGGGTTTTTACGTAAGTCAACGCGTTTGGTGGAAGTCATAACCTGCTTGTCAGGGGAGAGTACGATCAACACGATCGGTCGCATAAGATAATTCTCGTTTACCCCGACGATCTTGCCGATCTCAGACGAACTCAACTTAACGAATGTACCGATCGGATAAATTGAGAGCTTATTGAAGAACAGTTTTATCACTTCCGGGTGAAAGAAATCCTTCATTTCTCCGCGCATAATTTTCATTGCATCAGTCGGCGAAATTAACTTTTCACTTTCGCGCTGATGCGTCAGGTATACGAACACATTGCAAATATGGATAACCATCGCGTATTGTTGCAGCGTGTCGTGAAGGCTGGTCTGATCCAAGACGGTTTCGCGAGACTGTATAATATTAATAATCGCCTCAAGAGACTCTCTATGGAACCCTTCAATATTGATGAGATTCAAGTACTCGTTTGAGTGTTCCGTGCTCTTTCGTAGGTGGTGAATGATATCTTCGGACTTCTTTTTTACAGGCGCGGTTTTGATTTGCAGCAAGCCAACGTTCTGCAATAACGCTGCCATTCCGAGATAATTAATTTTATCGGTCGGGAATCCCAAGCTGGTTGCGATTTGCAGCGCGTAAATCATCGTGTTTATCCCGTAGAACACGACTTCGGGATGTGAAATTTTCTCAGACATACGCTCAATATATGACTGCGGCGCCTGAGCGAGACCCATAAGAATGCGTTCGTCTTGTTTTAGGATTTCGACCATCTTCTCGATCTGCTTCAACATCGGGTGACAGTCTACACCATTCTTCTCATCTAACTGCTCACATATTCGATTAAAGGTTTTCACCATATTGAAATATAGTAATTTCGAGCGGTCAATCTGTTCCGTTCGCAGAGACTGCGCCTGGTCAGTGACACCTTGAAGTGCTTCGAAAGGGCTTGAGCTAAGGGAAGGACTGTCCATTAAGTGATATAACTAAATTTGATTAATGATCGTTGGTGTTCAGGACGAGATGTGCCGAGTCACCCCGACTGTCATAGTTTCGTTTTTATCCGGGAGTATCTAGCCCGTGTAATTCATGCGATCGCAGTGGAAATCGGATGAATTAATCAGCCTACTGCGCATAGCTATATTTTTAGCACGCGTTGGGCTGAGTCCAAGTGTTGGCAGCTACCGATTGTCGATGAAATAAGTATACTGCAAGCAGTACAATTTTTAGACGACTTTGAATTAGTCAGCCAACAGCTATCGAACGATACTCCGAAAACTTGAAGATGTTCGGTATATAAAGTTCGGAGATAATATACGCCTGTGATTGCATTGGTCAACAGGTTGTGTCCTAAAATGCCTGATTGCAGAGAAATACGGTGCGATTACATTGCCGTAGTCCGCTCGGATACGGGAGCGAAAATCGACGGCGGCCACGATCGGGTTCGCCCAGTCCAAGCGCTACTCTACTGCAAGCAGTATAATTTTTGGTCCGTAGACGGACTCTCCGCATGAGCGCTTTTAGCTGGCCTGAGATCAATGAGTTACGAAGGTTGTACGGCTAGAAATATTGAATTATTTTAAGGTCGTACAACCTTCGTAACTCATTTAGATTAGGTCTGATACATGCTCGCAGTAGAAACTTTATGCATAGATCAGGCTAGGGGATATCGAATAATATCTCATCCCGCATGCGGGATGAAGACGTTCGGTTTCAATGATCAGCAGAGCTCTTTTTATTTTTCATAAAAATAATAATTATAAGGTATATACAAATTATCTGTATGAAGATCAGTATTGCTTCCGTGGTACCTGCGTGCCGGAGCGCAATCGCGCCGAAAGCTACGCTCGCAGCGATCAGATAAATAAACCTCACACTTCCCGGAACCGAAAAACCGAAGTCGCACAAACGATGACCGATATGGTCTTTTCCGCAGTATTTTATCGCAGCGACGAGCGTTTTGGTTGTCCCTTTAAGCCGGCGTTCCGCAATGACATAAATCAGGTCAAAAATGGGAATGCTCAGTATTACGATTGGTACTATCGCGGCCTTAACAGGGTTCGAAGACCATCCGCCCATCAGCCCGATTGACGCCAACGTGAAGCCGAGGAAAAAACTTCCACTATCCCCCATGAAAATCTTCGCGGGATGGCGATTAAAGATCAGGTAACCGACTAGGCTTCCAATAAGGGAGATCGAAACCAAGCCCCAAAAATACTCGCCGTTTTGAATCGAGACGATCAAATACATCGTCCCGGCGATCGCCGATACGCCGCCGGCGAGCCCGTCCATGTGGTCGAGAGCGTTTAGCGCGCTGGTAACACCGGTGAGCCACAACATCGTAATCAATACGTTCATGTAATACGGCAGGAACGGGAAATTGGTAATAATACCGTATTGACTTAAAATCAGCGTAAGCAGAAACAAGCATATTAATTTCAACATTGCCGAGATGTGGAATAGATCATCCAGCGCTCCGATTACGAGGGTAATTCCAGCGCCGAGCATAATGCCTTTCTGCTCATTTGAGAAGTAGTACATCCATAACATCGGAATCACGAAGCCGACGAATATCGCAATCCCTCCCATCCGGGGGGTCGGTGTTTTATGAACTTTCCTGTCGTTCGGTACGTCCATAATGTTAAACTTCGGCAAAATCTTTATAAGGCACGCAGTGGCGGCAGCGGAAATTACGGCGGCGGTTATGAAGGCGAAGGCGAACTGACTGATCCAATTTATGCTCATCGTACGTGAGTCTTTTATGAGGGGTTCGTATATCGCGGACGATTATCCAGAACGCGTCGGGCGTGGACTTGAATTTGAGTGTCAGTATTGGAATAGAATAAGGCAGGAGTCCAGGAATGAACCGATTACGCCGAGTTATAAGACCACAGGATTGATTGTGAATCTACAACTTCAGTTATGCGGCCGATCCTCCCGAGAACGGACGAACGGAACCCGAATCGGGGCACACCGTGACGACGCGTTTCTTTAGTCGAAAATATATCGGTGTCCCTGTTTTGCGTATCCAGCGAATCCGGATATATCATATTTTCGCCAGTCGTCGGAGTAGTGGATTAATAGCATCTTCTTCTTTATCTCGTCAGGTAACGATGCCAACTCGTCGAGCGGAGCGTGAACCGAACCGGAGAAGAATTGAACGTCATGAAACATGAATTCAGATCTTGATGCGTACGTATCGATCAGTTGTTGATCGAATCGCGTATCGACGGAGCAAAAAATCCGGTTGTCGATAAAAACGCCGTAAGAGATAAACGCACTTTCCCATGATTCAGCTTGTTCCGGGATATGTTTGGTCCTAAACATCTCCAGGTGAATATTTCCAACGTCGACTTCCAGTATCTCTCGAGGATCAACGCTCAGTGGCGTTGGCCTGATCGTCTCAAAGTAATCCTCGAATTCCAATAGCCTGGAAAATTCGTCAGTTTCGTTCCACCCCATTCCACCGCGCAGTGACATGTCCCACAAGATATTCTGGTACTCTTCGTTAATGATCATGCGCAATTTAGGTTTGTTCATAAACCTAGTCGCGACGTACCGATTTAGAAGTCCCAGACACTCCAACCCTCCTATGTGATCGGAATGACTGTGCGTCGGAAGTATAACGCCTATATCTGTTGGCTCAAGACCGGCGGTGTTCCGCAACGCCTGCGGGCCGGTAGTCCCGAAATCCACCATGATATGGTGGTCGCCTTTAACGATTAGAAAGTTTGTTTGATATAGGGTTTTCGCGAATGCAGATCCGACGCCAATGAAAAACACCTCAAGGGCACCGTCGTTCTTCAGGCTCAATTTTCCGTTTCCGGGGACGTCTCTCATAATCCAGTAAAATTGGGGCTTTTGCCGTTAAAGTGTTTGCAAGGCTTTGAAGTCAGTACACATATGAGATATGGGACAGTAAATATAGATTCAAATATAGATAATACTAGCGTGACCTATGTATGAATTTCTACTACGAGTGCGGATCTCACTCGAAATAAAAGTCTTTTTGACCGTAAATCGTGGTATTTCGGGTATACGCCGGAGAAAATGTATACACGATGCATGATATTAACGACGGCGTCAATGACTTCACCTACTGAATTTGAACGAGGAGCCAATGTGGTGTTTCGTAAATACGGGGAATTTTATTATACTTTTTGCGCCACAGTTAGTGTGATGTCCCGAATGGCACTAAGATAAGGCCTTAAAATAAGGCCCGCATTGTGGGCTGGAAAATTCTCTTATTATCGAATTCAAAAAACCTTATCTTAGTGCCGCTCAGGACACGTGGGAAAATGAAGTCGACGTTCGAGTCTCACAGGCGGGACTTATGCGGCCTGCCTGTGAAAGACGTGCAAGAAAATTCGATACAGGTACAGGACGTTAGATTAAAGGGCTAATTTTCATGATTGATATAGCAATACTAAGAAATAATCCGGACCTAGTTAGGGCCAATTGCGAATTACGCCGTGCCGACAATGTCGATATCGACGCACTCGTAAAACTGGATAAGGACTACCTTTCGACTCTGCATCGGGTAGAAGAACTACGTGCGCGCCGTAACCAGTTGAGCAAAGAGTGCAAAGATAATCCTGAGGCTCGGGTTGCGGTGAAAGAATTAAAGGTCGAGATCGCCGAGGGCGAAAGGTCTTTGGCGGAAATAAAGATAGACTTGGACCAAATGCTTTCGTGGCTGCCGAATTTTCTGGCAGACGATGTCCCGGAAGGGCACTCCGACGCCGACAACGAGGAGATAAAAAGTTACGGTCACCAGCCCGACTTCGATTTCGAACCCCTCGACCACCAGGCCTTAGGTGAGCGTTTTGATATCATCGATACCCACCGCGGAGCGAAAGTTGCTCAATCCGGATATTTTTTCTGGAAAGGTAAAGGGGCGCAATTAACGTCGGCCCTATTCTTTTGGGCTCAACAGGAGCTCATTAAACGTGGATTCACACTGTTTATCACGCCGTGTGCGGCGAAAGCCTCGACCCTGTTCGGAACAGGGTATCTTCCGTTCTTCTCTGACCAGACCTACCAAATTCAGGATGAGGATCTGGCGCTGATCGGGACCTCAGAACAGACACTCGTGGGGTATCATGCGGACGAGATTCTGGCGGCGGACAGTCTCCCGAAGTTACATGTGGCATATTCTCCGTGTTTCCGGACTGAGGCCGGCAGTTACGGTAAGGAATCTCGCGGGATATTTCGGGTTCATCAATTTCATAAGGTTGAGCAAATCGTATTCTGTACTCCGGATGATTCAGATCGTTACCACCGGCTCTGTCTTGAGAATGAAGAATTTCTACTCCAAGAATTGGGACTGCCGTACCGCGTGGTCAATGTTTGCATAGGCGACCTCGGTGCGCCGGGGTACAAGAAGTACGATGTCGATGCCTACTTCCCAGGGTACGGTGGTTATCGAGAGGTATGTTCGAACACGAACTTAACCGATTTCCAATCGCGGCGATTAGGAATACGCTTCGCTGGAGATGGTGGGCGTAAGGAGTATGTACATACAATATCCGCTACCGCCGTCACCGACCGAGTAGTTTGTGCGATCCTCGAAAATTATCAACGTTCAAACGACGTGATCGAGATCCCGGAAGTATTGCAGCCGTATACCGGATTCGACAAGATTACCCTGTAATCGCACACACAGAACGAATTCGTTATTCTTCAGCTTTCGCACATGCAGAAAAACTTAAAGCTATTTAGGTTCTTCCCGGATTTTGGGTGCGTTTCAAATTCGTATTCTTACTCGTACTCTTACTCGACCTGTATTGGCAATAAATTGGATCGTGAAAATTTCCGAGTATACCTGGAAGCAATAAAGTTCGTAACGTGGACAGGATTTTCTTGGCGGGTTATACGGATAGGTACAGAGATACCGATAAAGAGTACGAGTGCGATTACGAGTAGGATTACGAATACGAGTGCGATTACGAGTAGGACTAGTATATAGAAGCCGAGCGCGCGGAACTACGCACCAAACTCACCCCGTTCCTCATTTCCCTGTATGTACCCATGCACTTCCTTTAGTAGATTCTTGCCTTCGTTGAAGGTGATGAGGCTATGTGCCGTATCATAGTCCGCAAATTTATAGTTCCGGATTTCGTCTTCCTGGATCGTAATATCGTCCGACAAGATTCGCGCAAGATAATAGGTAACAGTTTTCTTCATTATCCGACCGCCCTGTTCGAATTCATATTTTTCAATAAACGGGTCCGCACCACAAATAACAAATTCGGTCACACCAGTTTCTTCTATAAGCTCACGAGTCGCGGATTGTTCGGCGGTTTCTTTAGGTTCCGCATGCCCTTTCGGGAATCCCCAGTGGCCCTGTAAATGCTGGATGAGCAGGTAGGATATTGTATCCTGAGTAACGCGAACCGGTACGATTCCATACGAATAATCGGTCATCGGAGCTGCTATTGGTTGAATTTACTTTATAAAATCTTTACGAGAGTTGCAACGTGAAGGGATTCGCACTAAGATTTCGTTACGTGTTGTAGTCTATCAGGTGGTGTTCCGTTGATATATACTGCAAGTAGTATATATGAGTTCGTCGTACAGAGAAAGCAACAACCTGCTTAGATTAAATTGAAATTCCGTTATACTGCAAGCAGTACAATTTTCGGTCCGTATGGACGGACTCTCCGCATGAGCGGAGAGAGACGACTTTGAATTCATTACCTAACCTGATTAATTCGCCACTCTTAATGAGTAGGGACATAACTTCCTATGATCGAACTATCATTAGACGACTTTCTCGCCTTAAGCGAATCCGAGAAACTCCCGTTTCTCAAGGATTACGGAATCTTCTACGCGCAGCAGTTCTCACGGCAGGATTTAGACGACTATAATATTCTGGCGGATCGCTGCCGTACTCTTTTTAAATCGCGGGACGGAGCTCAGTTCATGTCCGGACTGCTTTCGAATCGGTTCGCGCTGAATTTCTTCGTTCAGCCGAGTTCGCGAACTTTCCTTTCTTTCAGCGCGGCGCAAGCAATCCTCGGGATGAAGCGTATGTCTCTCCGTGATATTAAGATATCGTCCATGTCCAAGGGCGAGTCGTTGGCGGACTCGATTCGAACGTTCCTGTCCTACGTCGATTTAGTTGTTATGCGGCATCATGGAGAGGACGCGGCGGTTCTCGCATTCTGGATTGCGATGAAATCTCATCGGCGTTTGGAAGTCAACGGAACGAATCGACCAATCCCCATTATTTCCGGCGGTTCCGGAACCAAACAACATCCCACGCAGTCTCTACTGGATATTTATACATTGTCTAAGAGTTTCGAGGAAATTGGAGGAATTGACGGCAAAAAGATCATGCTCGTCGGTGATCTCAAACGCGGTCGTACAGTTCGGTCGTTGAGTTATTTAATGAAAAACTATCGCGACGTAACCTTACTATTTGCTGCGCCCCCGCAGTATCAGATGGAAGAGGATATCCTGGTCTTCTTAGACGAGAATAATATCTCGTATCACATGTTGAATTCCATTGAGGAAGGTATTGGTGACGCGGACGCTATCTATATGACGCGGATTCAGGATGAATGGGACGATCAGGTTACCGATAGACACCCGGAGGCACACAAGGATTTTATATTCAGGCGCGCGTACCTGAATAAAATGAAGTCGACCGCGTGTCTTCTCCATCCGCTTCCGAAACGAGATGAAATCGAAGTCGAAGTTGACTACGCGGATGACCCACGGGTTGTCTACTGGCGGCAAGAGCGGAACGGTATGTGGATGCGGGTGGCATTGATCGCCAAGTTGTTCGGGTGCGATCAGAAAATATTGACATAAAACGGTTTGTTTCTGAATATACGATTCGACCTCGTTTGAAAAGGTCTCGCTAGCCTGATCTATGCATCGATTTCCCAGTTTAACGGTGTAGGTCGTTTTCATTCAGTCATTTACGACAAATGCCTGAGTGAAAGAGTTAAATTTGTGCATAATGCAGGCTAAAGCGCAAACTCCAACATGCGCGTTGAACGTGTCTCGTCGCCTTAACTTAATGACATTGAATTCAGGCTAGTCGCGCATACGGTTTCCCTTTCGATGATCGAGGTTCGATCGAGACCTAGTGTGCCGTCTCATAAATAACTCGAAATTCGAGTTATTTATGAGACAGCACACTAGCGCACGTAACAAAAGGATGCACAGATGACGAGAGGGGATAGAGCTCAGGGGTGGGGCATCGGGATCATCATTTTTGTTCTAACCCAATTATCACTTACTCTCGAGGCTGGGGAAGTGATGACGAAGGGCGCGGAGAAAGGGCGGTGGACGATGGACCTGGACGCAGCCCAAAAACTGGCCGCGGAGGAGAATCTTGTTGTTTTTCTTGACTTCACAGGTTCGGACTGGTGCGGCTGGTGTATACGAATGAACAAACAAGTCTTTAGCAAAGACGGTTGGGAAAAGTTCGCTGAGGAAAAGTTAGCGTTGGTAAAGATAGATTTCCCAAGGAATCAGAATCTTGTTCCGGAGGCGTACCGACAAAGAAACAGGACGTTACAATCTAAATACAGTGTCGGTGGTTATCCGACCTATATCCTTCTTGACTCAGATGGTAAATCGGAGCTCGGCAGGCTAGGAGCAGGACATAATAAAACCCTGGAAAGTTTTAAGAAGGAGGTTATACAGTTGTTTCGGCGGTCAAGCGCCGGTGCCGCGCAGTTCGCCGCAAAGTTGCCAGGCGCGGTCGGAGAAAAGTACGGGAAATCCTCACAACAGCTTCGTGCCAAGCGTGGTCAGTACAAGGCCTGGTTGGCGTCACGGCCGCAAACCACGCCGGCGAATTTGGATTTATTTTTAACGTATAGACGGGAGATAACCAAGTTATCTAACCAAGTTGAAAAGATCGAGTTCGAGGCGGACGCAAGTAAGATGGCACCGGATGAAGCCAGTCGCTACCGTGCATTGTACGCGGACTTGCATCAGGCGAGACACGCGTTAGATGATTGGCACGAGTCGCGTCCTGACTCCGCTGCCGCGAGCAATGATGAACAGGCACGATTACAAACTCGAATTGACGATATTTCACGACAGTTACAGGAATTTTAGACAGTTTTCATCCTGAAAATTCGCCGGTCTACACGTTCGACCGGACTGACCGCTTGAACTTCCGAATTTACTGGCCGAAGATTGCGATGTCACCGCAGGATCAATAACGGGTCTTCCTGGTTGCTGATTTCGGTCACAGTCTTATCCCGACCGGCTTCGCACTCGGCAAAATCTCCGCGAATACGCACAGGACACTAGATATGACAGACAACGAGTTCGTTGATCATCTCGAAAAACACCGCCACGAATTTTTTCGTTATATACTGCGTAACGTTTGGAATTCGGATGTTGCCGAAGACGTGTTTTCGTCGGCTGTATATGTGGCCTATAAGCAACTGTCGAAGTTCGAAGACGGCACGAATTTTCGAGCTTGGATGTACAAGATATTAACGAATAAATGTTTCGTAGCCAACCGCGAGACGAAGCGGTCGGCCATCGATATTGAGTCTGTCGATGAGCACTATTTTTGCAGCGATGGTTATGCGAAAGGGCATTCTGCATTTGCGGATCATGACAGTTTTCTCGGCCACTGCGGCGATGAGATTCATCAGGCGCTGAAACAGTTGAGTACCGCACAAAGATCGTGTCTGCTGCTGCTCGCGTTCGAGAAGTACTCCTACAAAGAGATCTCCCGGATCCTCGGAATCCCGGTCGGTACGGTAATGACGCACCTTTCCCGTGGACGAGCCCGGATTCGGCGTTTATTATTCGAGCATGCGGTAGCTGAGGGAATAATCACTGTGCCCACGGAATCCGACGACTGCGTCCTTACGACCGAGAGATACGCATAATGACGAGTCACAAAGACGAGTTGAGAATACAAGCTTATCTGGACAACCAACTTCCGGTTGAAGAAGTCATTAAGATCGAAGAACGGCTCACTGTTGCCGACAAGGTTCGACTGGAAAACGAGAGAGAGTTCGAGGCAGCTTTGGTTGCGAAGTTTATGGAAGACGCGGACTGTCCGGAAACGCTGTGGGACGAGACGAAACTAGGACTGAGGTCGCGAATTGACCTGAACTCTCGTCGAAAATTCCGGAAGCTCCTTAGTTCACGGTGGCTTGCAGCTGCGGCGATCGTGGTTGTTGCGGCCGCATTCTTATCTTTCGTTTCCCCAGAATCGAACAACGACACGCCCGCCGTTGAGATTCTGTTTACCCAAGAATTCAATGACATTCGCAAATTCCTGGAGGTCCCCGGAGATCTGAAAAAAGTTCATCAGAGTCTGGCTGCAAACGAGTTGCCGATTGCGATTAAGGCCCCTGATGTGAACGGGAAGCATGACATACAGCTGTTAGGGATGCGCTACCACGAGACTGCCGGCCAAAAGATCGCCCAACTGTATTTTTCATGCTGTGGCAAGCCTCTAATGGTGTTCCTGTCGAAGGACTCCGTGAATTCGATCGCCGATTACGTACATATCGTTTACGATTCGGAAACGATGTACAGCGTAAACAATGTAATTGACAACTATCGAGTTTTGATCATCGGGCCGCATTCGCCGGCGGATGTTCTGGGCTTATTTTCATGAAAGCCCACCGGTGGGGCCGTACTGGCCCGGTTGATACGTGACGAAACTCAGGTTAATGCACGCTGAAGCGTGAACTCCAACGGGGACCTTGACAGCACTGATCTTTTGGTATGCGAGCAGCGCCCGTTGGAGTTCACACTTTAGTGTGTCAAAATGACGAAGTTTCAGAGGAGCAACCGTCCGGGCCGTACCGGCCCGGTTAATATAATAGGAAACTTGGGTTCGGCGGTATTTTGGAGTTCAATCGTTAGCTTGCAGTAATAGCGACTTACAAGCTGAAGCTTGAACTCCAAAGGCCGCACAATCGAGCCGATATTGAATGTGATAAGCAGCCTCAAAACCTTCTAAGTTTCAGAGGAGCCCACCAGTGGGTTTCTTTTTTGACCCACTTATTACAATACGAAACGGGCCCATAATATCGAAGATTTCCGCCAAGTTTCAAGGGAGCGTCGACCGACGCGCTCCGCTGAGTCTGTTAATACAAAAGGAAACTTTGATCATGTGAATGTAGGAGGCTGCTCCCGCAGGCGATAACGATTATTTTGGAACGATACCAAAATAAATAAGATCGCCAGCGGGAGCTGCCT
>JAJFLP010000028.1 GCA_021772635.1 Verrucomicrobiota bacterium
TTTTGGCACACTGAAGTGCGAACTCCAACGAGCACTCCAGCATACCAGCGAATTCGTGTTGCAGTGATCGCTGTTGGAGTTCGCGCTTTAGCGTGTCGTATCTAAAGTTTCCTTTTATATTAACAGAGTCAGCGTCACCGGTTCGGTCGACGCTCCCTTGAAACTTGGTCATTTTGGCACACTGAAGTGCGAACTCCAACGAGCACTCCAGCATACCAGCGAATTCGTGTTGCAGTGATCGCTGTTGGAGTTCGCGCTTTAGCGTGTCGTATCTAAAGTTTCCTTTTATATTAACAGGCCCGCCGCCGCGGGCCGGTTCGTTGCTCCCTTGAAACTTGGCGGAAATCTTCAATATTGTGGGCCCGTTTCGTATTGTAATAAGTGGGTCAAAAAAGAAACCCACTGGTGGGCTCCCTTGAAACTTGGCGGAAATCTTCGATATTGTGGGCCCGTTTCGTATTGTAATAAGTGGGTCAAAAAAGAAACCCACTGGTGGGCTCCTCTGAAACTTGGCGGAAATCTTCGACATTGAGAGCCCGTTTCGCATTGTAAAATGTGGGTTAAAAGTAAACCCACTGGTGGGTCCCTCTGAAACTTGAGCGGGTTTGAGGTTGTTTATTTTTGATCGATTACGATTGCGCTTGTTGGTATACCACAAGCAGCCCGAAATTCATGTCATGCGTCTATAACCTCGCGCACCGCCGCGGCTAATTCCTCGCCGACGATCGGTTTACCCAGAACTTTGCATATTCTATGCTTTTCCAAAGTCTGGTCGTTCAGCCTGTTAGCGAAGCCAGTCATTATGATAATCGGAGTTCCCGGGCGAATTTTTTGTATTTGGTCCGACAAATCGAGCCCGGTCATACCAGGCATCGTCAGGTCGGAAATCACCAAATCGTATCGGCTTGGCTGTCGACGAAAAGCATCCAGGGCCTCATTGGTGCAGGTGTATGTATCTACGTTGTAGCCAAAAAACGAAAGCATTTCGGCAGTTATCGCTGCAATATTTTTATCATCGTCGACAATCATAATCGATTCCTGTCCGCGAACATTTTGTTTCTGCTCAACACCGGTCGGGCTGTTCGCAAATTCTACCGCGGGCAGGTATACCAGAATCGTCGTACCCTGTCCTGGTTGGCTGTCAACATGGACGTCGCCATGATGACTCGAGATTATGCCGTGAACAACCGACAGCCCCATGCCTGATCCACCATCGACAGACCTGGTCGTAAAGAAAGGCTCGAAAATATGGTCTATGATCGATTCATCGATACCGTCGCCGGTATCATTTACACTTAAGCGAATATACTTTCCCTCCTTAAGATTGGGAAACACCCCGATCGTCTCTGCGTCCAACGAGACCTCCCGTAGTTCGATTGTCAGCGTGCCTCCATTATTCGTCATCGCCTGCGACGCATTGGTACACAGATTGACGATAACCTGGTGTATCTGCGATTCGCTAGCGAGAACATAACCGCATGAATCATCGATGATTTGACGGATCTCGACAGTTGCCGGAATCGTTGAACGCAGAAGTTTTACCGCCTCGTCTATGAGCGATTGTAGATGTACCGATCGCCGGTTCGTTTCATGGGGCTTGCCAAACAGCGAAATTTGTTCTACCAGCTCTTTGGCGCGATTTCCTCCGGTCAGGATGCGGTCAAAGTACTTCGTCAACGGATGGGTCGAAGGCAGTCTCGACAGCGCGACGTCCGCGTTAGCTAAAATCGGCATCAGAATATTGTTAAAATCGTGAGCGATTCCTCCTGCCAAAGTCCCGATCGTTTGAAGCTTCTGCGAACGGCGAATTTGCTTTTCGAGGTCGGCTTTCTCTGCCTCCGCCCGGGTACGCTCCGTGATATCCAATACAAACGCTACAAAGACAGACGGTTCGTCTCCCACAAGCTGGAGATGAACCTCAACCGGGTACATGGATCCGTCCTTCCGGCGATGAAAGGCATCAAACGTGATTTTACTCTCTGCGCCCGATCGGAGCGGCTCGAGTAGTTTACATAACGACGCAGCCGAGAATTCCGGCTTGAGATCCAGTGGAGTCATACTGCGGAGTTCAACGATCCCGTATCCCAAATTCGCCCGCGCGCCCTCATTCACGTCTATATACTTGAGCGTCTCGCTGTCAACGATATAAATCTCGTTGAGTGAACACTCAATGACGTGGCTGAAGCGCGCGATTTGAGCCTCGGCCAGTTTCCGTTGGGTGACATCAAGGATTGTAGTAAGAAATCCGACGATTTGACCGGAGGCGTCAACTTCAGGTGCATATTTTATATGGACACTCAGCGTTTCACGGAATGACGTTGCCGGCAACACGAGATCAAACTCGGTATGATTTCCGGCAAATACGGCATTCAGATAGGGAATCGCATGCGCATAAGCCTCTTCACCAATAACCTGACGAACGCTTCTGCCGATCATATCCTGGGCTGCAATCCCCAACATTTCGCTATAGTAGGAATTCACAAACTTGTATCGCTGTTCGCAGTCGCAATGGGCAATGCATACGGGTGAGTTGTCGGTGACGAACCGCAGGTGTTCCTCGCTTTTCTGCAGCGCCTTTTCCACGGACTTCCGCGCCGTGATGTCGGTAGAAATACCGCCGGTGCCCAGCAGTGCACCGTCCGTCGTGTAAATCGGGAACTTGACCGATAAATAGTCGCGAAATCCGTCGCCGTGGGGCGCCTGTTCATCCAACTCCAGCGGGATTTTCCGCTGAAGAACGAGACGGTCATTGGTCGTGAAGGCGTCGGCAGTCTCTTTCGGGAAGATGTCATAATCCGTCGTGCCGATAATTTCGTCTCGTGAAAGATCGAAAAGTTGTTCGAACTCTCTGTTGATCAGAAAGTACTTACCGTCGGGATCTTTCAGATAAATTACTGCAGGCGTGTTGTCGAGTATAGCCTTGAGATGAACCTGGCTTTCCTGTACTTTCTCGAGGAGATCATTATTCTCCTGTGACATTTGGAAAAGAGCGTTCGTATAATGCATCATGCGAGCCGAGACCGGGCGGATAACCATCAGGATCAAACCGCTGGCGCTCAGCGCTAGGATGAAGATTGTTAACCCGACGGTTACCGCGTGCGACCGTGCCGGGTTACGAAATTCGCCGGCCGCGGCAGAGAATACGAGAAACCAATCGCTGTTGATGATTTTCCGGTGAACAATAACGTACGCTTCCCCATTGTCGGCAGTTACGTACAGGTCTCTTTTCTTCGCCAAGAGGATTTCAGGTCGTGTTGTGTCAATCGCGCGGCTGTCTTGCAACCCGCCCGTTTCAGTGGATCTGAAAAAGCTATTCATACCGCGGGCATTAAAAGAAGCAAGATCGATAATTCCGACACCGGGGTATTGCGCAAAAAAACTCTTCATGACCTCCGATAATTTCTGACAGTTAAACGCCACCAAATCAATTCCGACCCTTACGCCTTTGCGATTGTGAATTGGCGCACTGAGCACCAGATAGAAGCGATTATTCTTCTCCAGCGGTGTTCCAAACTGAATCGAATCCATATGAATATTGTCTGGCCAATATGCCGTCGGGATCGGATCCCCGACTTCGACCAGCAGTTCGCCGTTTACGCTCAAACGACTAATGCTCACGACTTCGGGTGCCAGCCGCATAGCATCGGCCAGTATTGGGCGTGAAATAGTGGCTAACGATTCACGATCGATCTCGCCATGATAGTATTTTTTAAGTTGCTGACGAACCCAGGTCCGGCTGGTTATCTGACCTGCGATATTCATAAGACGGGAGAGCTCAGCTTCCAGCGCGTCCGCCTTCAGCTCGACATTGAACCTGGCCTCGGATTCCAGGCGCGCTAAATGAAGCCTGTAGACAATAAGCGAGGTGATAACCGCAATCAGAAAGCTGGCTAAAAGCAGGCCGGCTGATATCAGAAAACGCAGCCGCCGATGCAGCCGTTCTGCTTGAGCCGGATCGGTGGGAGAAATTGATGTTGTTTTTTTGAGCATATGCAATTTATCCGAGGCCGTACTGGAAACTTGGGCGCACGTCATAAGCCGCTAACCCGCAGACGGCGGGGCTACCGACAATGCCACTAAGTTAAAGATTTGTATGTGTTCCGGTCCGTTGGAGTTCACAGCTTCAGCTGTGTTAAAATGCTCTGGTTTCAGAAGAGCAATCTGCCAACCGAATAATGCTTTACAACCATGAAGGACATGAAGAGCATGAAGTATAGACTTTATATATTTTCCCCTTCATGCTCTTCATGTCCTTCATGGTGAAAATCTCAGTCAACTTACTCAAGTTTCAAGGGCGCAATCTTGTAAGCAGGCCAGGCCGTTGGAGTTCACAGCTTCAGCTGTGTTCCTTTAGCGGATAGCCAGCACAACTAAAGTTGTGAACTCCAACGTGCGCTTCGCCCGTGTAATCTGGAACACTGCAGGCCAGGCCGTTGGAGTTCACACTTTAGTGTGGTATTTCTTACCAGGAATTTAAGAACCACGCCCCGCGACTGCGTGGGCGTGAACTCTCTCCGTATTCCCGGGAGTCCGCTCGTGCGGAGAGATCGCTTGCAGTATCGTTGCGTCACGCCCCGCAAAGCTCAACTCCAACTCGGGACATCGCCACCGTCGTCTATTCGCTTCGATGGAACACACGTCAGTCCGGATTCTAACAGTTCCTTCAGATCCCGGACGACCTCGTGAGCAGACTGATACCTGTCTTTCGGACGTTTACGCAACATTTTCGCTAATACGAATTGGAGCCCGACCGGAAAATTATCCACGGCTTTTCGCGGCTCAATCGGCCTTTCGGCATTTACCAAATGGGCCAGATGCGGGAGGTTTTCTGCTATAAAAGGTTTTTTACCCAATAAAAATTCGTACGCAACTACGCCGAACGAAAAAATATCGGAACGATTATCGACTTTGGCGGTCATGAAACCTTCTGGTGACAGGTAGCTTGGTGTACCCAGTACCATATTGGTCATCGTTAATTCGGACTCCGGAAGTCTCGCCACTCCAAAGTCTGTCAGTACCGGCTTCATGTTGCCGTCGATAATAATATTATCCGGTTTAATATCGCGGTGATAAATTTTCTTATCGTGGATCGCGCCAAGGCTGCCAGCGATTTGGATTAAGATTTTTACCTTGTCGCAATAATTAAGTTGATCAGGATCGTGTATCAAATCCCCTAACGACCGTCCATCTACAAATCCCATGACAATGAAAGGGATCGGTTCTTCGTCAGCAATTCCGAATTCTACGATTTCAATGATATTCGGATGCACCACCTGCGAAGCTGCCTCCGCTTCATGAATGAATCGTTCCATATAATCTCTGTTTTCGTTCTCACGTAAAACATGGGTCTTAAGAATTTTCAACGCGTACTTTTTCCGTTCTTCGCCATTCCCTTTCTCGACCAGAAAGACCGTTCCGAAACTCCCTTCACCGAGAACCCTGACCACCCGATAACCGCCGAGGATACGCCCGCGGTCATCAGCCCTTATCGTGAGTGTATTGGATAAGTCGTCCTTTCTGGAGAGTACATCGCGAATCATGTCTTTAATTATTATCGGGTCGACCGGTTTACTCAGATAATCACTGGCCCCGAGTTTAACACATTCCACTGCCGCTTCGATTTTCGGCCGTCCCGTCTGAATAATTACCGGAATATTCAAATCCCTCTCTCTGATGGACCTAAGCAAGTCGACCCCGCTACCGTCCGGCATTTCAACGTCTGACACAACGAGGTCCGGTATACTGTCGTCGATAATCGCGATTGCGCTGTTGCCACTCGTCGCCTCTACGACGTCGTATCCCAGGAGTTCCAGATATTGCGCCAACGCCGATAGCAGTGTTTCGTCATCGTCGACAAGCAAAATTCGTTCTTTACATTCAGTTTCCATAGGCACTTTATTCAGGTTCCCTTGAAACTTGTAGGCATTCTTCGGCATTCTGAGCTCGTTTCGTATTGTAAGATGTGGGTTAATAAGGATACCCACTGGTGGGCTCCTTGAAACTTAAACCGGTTTGAGGCTGTTTTTAATGTAGGAGGCAGCTCCCGCTGGCGATCTTATTTATTTTGGTATTGTTCCAAAATAATCGTTATCGCCTGCGGGAGCAGCCTCCTACATTCACATGATCAAAGTTTCCTTTTATATTAACAGGCCCGCCGCCGCGGGCCGGTTCGTTGCTCCCTGTGAAACTTAAATTTTTTCGAGGCGCAAAGTAGGTCGTTCCTGCCGGGGACGACTCGGTTCGGCTAGGCAACATTGGTCGGGTTCGGCAACCCCGACCTACTTGCAACCCAAGTTTCGTTATGTAATAACAGACGCTGCACAACGGGGGTCGGACGGTTGCTCCCTTGTACCTTTATGGATTTTTTCACCATGAAGGACATGAAGAGCATGAAGTAAAGACTTTTTATATTTTCCCCTTCATGCTCTTCATGTCCTTCATGGTAATAAAGCAAAACGTGGGATAAAAAGGATGCCCACCCGTGTGCCCCTCGCGACAATCAGAGCGCGTTTAACAAGTCATAATAATTCGTGTACGCGGCACTCGAGCAGCTCTTTATCGCGAAGCGCAACGGAGTCCCCTCGGTCACTAATCCGAGACCGGACTTGATAGATTTTTTGACCGCCCGCTGATTCCCGGACGGCGTAAGCAATGCCCACTGGCTAATCTGCAGTTGACCGACAACGGTACGTTCGTGTTTGACCGTTTCCGACCAAAGCACCTCGGCAATACGCTGCAGTAATTTATCGGTCATTATGGATCCCTGATTTTCGTCCATAATTCCGAGATTTTTCAGCGTGATTTTCATAAACTCGAATTCCTTTTTCGCCGTCGCGGCCCTGAGAAGTTCATTGATCTCACTACGGACGGCCGCCTCGCTTGCGATCCCGGTTAGCCAATGAATGTCACGGGCATGCAGTGAACGCGCCAACTCTCCGTTAACCCGGGTCTTCAATTCTGCGAGGTCCGGGGGTTTCATGATGTAATCATCGGCGCCGACTTCAATTCCGGTAATCCGGTCGACAACGTCACGGCGTCCCGTAAGAATGATTACCGGCAGATTCGAAGTCCGCAGATTACACTTGAGATGCTTGCACACAGCGATTCCTTCCAGCTTCGGCATTTCCCAGTCGAGAACAGCGATATCCGGGTCCTGTGTAAGGCAAGCCTGCAGTGCCCCCTCGCCGTTTACAGTTGTGATAACGTCATATTCGTCCTTGAAAACTTCCTTTAGAATCCCGATCATCTCCGGGTTATCGTCAGCGATCACCATACGATACCGCCGTTCTTCAGTCGGAATCGTAAGCCGAAATTTCCACGGAGAATCCGGTTTCCCGAGTTGTAGCGTGTTATCCTTCTTCTGCAACAGTAATGTCGACTGCTCCCGCCGTTTATCGCGCATGCTTAACCCGTTGACGATCGTCCCGTTGACACTGCCGAGGTCGCGAACGTAGACCGAGCCGCTACTTACCCCGATTTCCACGTGATTTCGAGAAGCCCGATACGGCTGCTTCGATTCCGCCAGATACAGATCGTTTTCTTTCAACCCAAAAGCCGGCGGTGATTCATTGGCGGTCTTTCGGCGGCCGATCCGGAACGGAAATTTATGGATGATTAATTCGTTAAATCTTTCAGACGTAGGGACGGCCGATTCGTCGCTTAAGATTATCCGTTTACTATTCATGTGACGTTTTACCTATGTGATCACGTTATCCCAGCGAGCCGCGGCGTCATCATTACCGCCGCTGTGGGCACCAATCCCTCAATCCCACAATCCACCAATCCCTCAATCCCACAATCCATCAATCCCCCAATCCCTCAATCGTCAATCCAACAATCCAACAATCCAACAATCCCTCAATCGTCAATCCATTAAGTTTCCGCCACTCGCAATACGTTAGCCAATGTGTTCAGAAGGATCTCAGCCGCAAATGGTTTTGTTAAATAGGCGTCTATTTCCTCCTCAAGCTCATCTGTCAGCTTAGTATGCGAGTGAATACCGCTCATAAGAATTATTTTGATCGCGTTATCAATCGATCTTAAGGCTGGAATTGCCGTTGTGCCGTCCATGACGGGCATGTCGATATCCATTATCACGGCCGCAATATTGTTTGCCTCCCTTGCCAGTTCGCGTATCGCCTCTGCCCCATTAGATGCTGTTAACGCCTGATAGCCGTAACATTCGAGGCTTTCTTTTACGATTTCACGAATCGACGCCTCATCGTCGACCACCAGTACAATTTCTCCATGTCCTTTCGGCAGAGCGACGTTGAGATAGACGGTTTCCTCAAGTGATTCTGTTTTCACTACCGGCAAGTAAATTTCGAAGGTGGTTCCTGTTCCTACCTTGCTCCTAATATCTACAAGTCCTTTATGATCCGTTAGAATACCCAAAGACGTGGCTAATCCTAACCCCGTCCCTTTGCCGATATCTTTAGTTGTGAAATACGGTTCGAATATTCTATCGATAATTTCTTTCGGAATCCCTGAACCGGTATCGGTGACGTTGACTACCACATACGATCCGCACTTTATTTTTTGGGACATCATCGCGTAGCTTTTATCAATAACCACATTTCGGGCCGTAATTCTGATTTCTCCGCCGTCCGGCATTGCGTCCCGCGCGTTGACACATAGATTCAGGAAGACCTGATGCAATTGCGTGGCATCCCCCAATACCGTATTCAAATCGCGCGGAACTTCGATTTTTAGAGTGACATCGTTGGGTAGAGTGTCGTGGATCATATCTTTGACTTCTTTGATGATATCATTGATTTGCAGCAACCGCTTTTCACTCTCGGATCCGCGCGCGAATGTAAAGATCTGTTTTACAAGTCCGGCGCCGCGTTTTGCGCTTGTCTCTATCGTCTCCAGAATCTTGCCGAACTCATCCTGCGGCAGCTTCATTTTCAGCATTTGGATTGCAAGTAATATCGGTGCAAGGACGTTATTCAGATCGTGTGCAATGCCCCCTGCCAGCGTTCCGATGCTGTCGATGCGCTGAGAACGGAGCAACTGCTGTTCGTTAATCATCTTTTCGGTAATATCCGCATTAACCATCAGAATCGCTTTGGCCTGTTTCTTCTCATCCAGCATGACCGTGCAGACGCTTTCGACGGTTAATTTCTTCCCATCGCGTGAGGTATGACTCAATACCGTGCGCCACTCGCCAGTCACCCTGTTTTCCACTCTGATTTTATCGATTGTTGATATAGAACTATCGTTCACAAGCGCGCCCATCTCCTTACCCAATACCTCACTTGCCTCGTAACCATATAGTTTTTGGGCACCCTTGTTCCAGTAAATGATCTTATTATTCAGATCCAGCACCAGCACTGCATCCGCGGTGATATCCAATAAAGCGGCTTGTTCCCGGACCCGCTGTTCAGACCGCTTGATTTCCGCAATCTTTCCCAGCGACGAACAGTAAATCGCAAGAATATCCTGTTTTATATCAGTTATCTCGGCCCCGCTGATCGCTGTATCGTTGACGAAAATGCCGAACGCCGTATTCGATGTGTCTGATGCTGGAATGGGTGTAATAACCACGCGGCCTTTGTCAATTTTTATGACTTCCTTACCACTCGGATAGGAGCCCGCTTCCTCTACCGTTGTCCACTGCTTATCACTCCCAATCAACGCATTGAATCGATTCTTCCACACCTTATCCATCGGCATCGTCAAGTCCTGATCGTCTGTCGTTCGACCGTTCATATCGGTCCCGAACGTTCCTTTGACCTTGCCGTCATCCTCAACAAAAATGGCGCAACGCTCGATATCCAGTTTTTCCCTCGCCAGTTCGACTGCCCGGCGAAACAGAGATTCCATATCCGGACAGGCAATCAGTTCGTCCGTCGCTTCGACGACCGTTTGCAAAGAACTGGCCATAAACCTCTCGCGCTCTTTAGACCCTGTCTCCTCGGTGATATCCCGTTTAATTGCGATGAAATTCGCAATCTTTCCATCATCATTCTTAACCGGTGTAATCGTCATTTCTTCGTTATAATGACTCCCGTCTTTTCGACAATTAATCAGTTCGCCCTGCCAAACCTCGCCGGCAAGAATGGTCGTCCATAAATCATGATAAAAAGCCTTATCCTGTTCTGTCGATTGCAGTATTCGCGAATTCTGTCCAACCAGTTCATCCAGTGTGTACCCGGTTAATTTTGTTACCGCCGGATTAGCCCAGGTTATTTTGCCATCGGCGGCGGTGATGAGAATCCCGTTCGCGGCGGAATGCAGAGCGGTTGCCTGTAGATGCAATTGCTCTTCTGCCCGTCTTCTTTCAGTGACGTCACGAAGTGAAGCAAGATAAGCATCTTCATTTTCCCACGTGACTTCAACCACCCGGATTTCCGCTATGGCTGCTTTCCCATCTCCTCGAATGATGTCAAGTTCCGCCGTTTGACCTGCCACTATCGGGAAACCGAACTGCTCGTTGATGAGTTCATCGGCCTTACGGCCAAAAAGAGCTTCCGCTGCCGGATTGATAAAACGAATAACTCCGTTGGTGTCGATGACGACCGTACCGTCAATATTTTTCTCTATAATGTAGCAAAGCTGATTGCGGCTGGACTGTAACTCCTCGGACTGATGCGCCAGAGTCGCCATCAGCTTGTGCCGTTCGAGGGCATACCGGATCGCGCGCTGCAACGAGTTGCCATCCAGTTCACCTTTGATCATATAGTCCTGTGCACCTGCCGTAGCTGCCTTTAAACGCACTTCTTCATCGCCGGCTCCAGTGCAAATGATGATCGGCACGTGTGGCGCTTGAGCGCTGACGTGACGAAAGGTATCAAGTCCGCGGCTGTCCGGGAGAGACAAATCCAGCAGGATGAGGTCAACATTGCTTTCTTTTATACACTTTAACCCGGACGAAAGGGAATCGGCAAACTCAAGTTCAAAGTGATAGGCGCTGGGTGTTGCCAGCGCTTCCTTAGTGAGGAGAACATCATCGGGGTTGTCCTCTATCAACAAAACCGCGATAAATTGCGATCCTCCTTCGCCATGATCGTTACGATGGATCGGTTCTTTACTTGCGACCGTCTCCGCCCCCGGGGGGGCACCGGTTGAAATTTGCAATTCTTTACTCATAAAATTGGTCGGGTTAAAACATCTCTCCGAGCTGATCGCGTTCTGTCGGACCGGAACTGGTCGGGATGCCTAGAATGATGTTGTTAATATTTTTGAACGGACTTCCGATGTGGAGTCCCTGAGTATCAATGGTGAATTCACGAATCTGTTTCTCATGCTGGGAACCGCGCATTTTGATAATCGCAATTCAGCATCAGCCGTTCCGGAGCGCTGTTGGAGTTCACTGCTTTAGCTGTGTTCCGTAAGCGACTAGCCAACACAACTGAAGTTGTGAACTCCAACGTGTGCTTCGCCCGTGTAATCCGGAATACTGCTGGACAGGCTGTTGGAGTTCACTGCTTTAGCTGTGTTCTGTTAGCGATTAGCCAGCACAACTGAAGTTGTGAACTCCAACGAAGCAGCTTCGCGAAGTTCCTGATTCCTTAGTTCATTCTCTTTAAATTGTTCCAGTTCCATCTGAAGCCGGGTTCGCTCAATTGCATAGCGCGTATGAGCAATTTGCTCTCCACATCCCCTTTCACCAAATAATCCTGCGCACCTCTATACACGGCCTTTACGCCGACTGATTCGTCTTCGAGCCCGGTGAGGACGACTATCGGAATAGTCGGCGCCTGACTCTGAACTTTGTCAAACGTTTCAAGTCCCTGGCTGTCCGGCAGAGAAAGGTCCAATAGAACAATGTCGATCTCGCCGGCTTTAATACGTTCAAGTCCAGACGATAAATCATCCGCGGATTCAAGCTTATATTGAGCGGGGATTGTTGCCGTCAGAATGTCCTGAATCAACGCCGCGTCGTCCGGGTTATCTTCAATAAGGAGCACGTCTATTTTCGAATATATGGGATCCGTTCGCATGTATTTCGTATTGCGTGTTTCGTGTTTCGTATTTCGTATCACTTACCACGCACCACGTATCACGCACCACGTACCACGCACCACGTATCACGTATCACGCACCACGTATCACGCACCACGTACCACGTATCACGCACCACGTATCACGCATCACGAATCATTCCGCAAACATCGACACAATTCTGTCTGTGTCTGATTCCTGATTAGCGGTATATACCGGGTGTCCGCCAAGAATGCCGGTGACATTGCGGAACGTTTTGCCGATGTGCCTGCCTGTACCGTCGATGGTAAACTCGCGGATGTCCTTGTCGTGCATGGAACCGCGCATCTTGAGGACCGTTAGCCCGCGCCGCATCTCGCCAAACATCTCGACATATCGAAGAAGGATGATCGAGTCGGTAATCGTGGAAATATGTGCTTCCGTAATAGACGTTCCACCGACCAGTGTCGATGTAGTAGACGTAAAAAGTCCGGCGGTTTCCTGGTCTTTGATGAAGGAGGAAAGGGCAATGACAAATTCCCGGAATCCTCTTTCGGAAGAGCCTCGTTCAAGGGCTGAGAGGCTGTCCACGGCGATGCGGTGGGGTTTGAATTCTTCAATAAGGTCTTTGATTCGGATCAGATGATCCTCCAGCCCCATGGTTTCCGGATACTCGCAAACGACCTTGAGCTGGCCCTCCGCTTCCATTTTGTCGTAATCGATTCCCCAGCCGGTTGCGTTCCGGGCGAGCTGTTCGCGGCTCTCTTCAAAGGCGAATAGCAAACACCGTTCGCCTGCAATGGCGCCTCCATGAATAAATTCAGTGGTCATCAGGGTCTTGCCGGTTCCGGTCGCGCCGGATACCAGGATGATGGAATCGCGAAAGAATCCACCGCCGCACATCTTGTCCAGTTCCTTATTTCCGGAGGTGATGCGGACATTCGATGATTTTTGCTTCAGTTCCATGGCCGACAGCGGGATCAGGATAACGCCTTGGCCCGGCATGATCGTAAACGGCCATTCACCCTTCTGATGGGAGCATCCCCGAAACTTGAGTATCTCCATGGTCCGGCGACGTTTTTCTGACTCGAGAACATTTCGCAGAATGATCACGTTGTCGGCGACAAATTCTTCGATTCCATGGCGAGAAACATCGCCGTATTCGGTATTGCGTTCGGCGGTGATGATGGCGGTGACGCCCAGTTTTTTCAAACCTACGGCGATGCGAAAAAGCTCAGAGCGCACCTTTGACACGTCCTGATACTGAGCAAAAATGGCGCTGATCGAGTCCATCGATACGCGCACGGCACCTACTTTTCTGACGGCATGTTCAATCCGCGCCAGAAGCCCACCAAAATCAAAATCGCCGGAGGTGACGCATTCCACCCCCGGGTCGGGGCTGGCGTCGACGAATGCCCATTTGCCTTCGGACTCCAACGCTGCGATATCCCAGCCTAATCCCACCATGTTTTTGCGGATATCATCCGGGCATTCTTCAAACGTGATAAACACGGCCGATTGGTCAAATTTTATAATTCCCTCAACCAGAAACTGAACGCCGAGGACAGTTTTGGCGCTGCCCGCCGTTCCTGAAATCAGGGTCGTTCGTCCCTTGGGTAGCCCACCATTTGATACCTGATCGAATCCGGCGATACCGGTCGGTAGTTTTTCGAAAATAACATCGATTTTTTTTGGCATGGTCGTATTCCTTTACAGTGGTGTTTTGTGAGACGGAACAATATCAAGCCCTAAAAGGACTTTGTCTTGATCGGTTAAGTCCCCGATGATACGCCGAAGTGGGGGCGGCAGCGCTTTTATAAGCGTCGGCGTTGCAAGGATTTTCTCGTTTTCCGCGAGTTGCGGGTTTTCCAACACATCTATGACATTGAGTTCATATTCTTTGCCTAAATCGCTTTCACAGATTCGATTGAGATTTCCAATCGCCCGCTCGGATTTCGCCGTTTTGCCGGTTATGTATAATTTTAATAGGATCTTGCCCATCATAATTCCCTTTACTTGCGATTTATAAGTTTTATTTTTGTTGTTATACTAACCTACATTATGCATAAACTTTCTATTGCGAATACGTATCTTGTTTCATCTAAAAGAGTTATGAAGAACGTCGGATCTCGAAATATTTCAATATTTTTTCACCCCGACAACCTCCATAACTCATTAACCTAAAACAAGCTACGTATTCTCATGACGAAATTTGTGCATAATGCAGGCTAATCATCAACAGGTTTTCGAAAACGGGAGTAAAATTCAGGTAGGTAATTCTATTTACTATCTTCTAAATTCTCTATACTTTCTGTATAGTAGTGACGCCTTTGGTCTGATTAATTCCGTTCCACGTTTCCCGTTCCCCTTCACGCAACACGAATCACGCAACACGTCTCACGCAACACGAATCACGCAACACGCCTCACGCAACACGCTTCACGATTCACGCTGCACGGGTCGCCATGAATTACTGCGATAATACACCGCCAGGTACCCCATCAGTTCCAATACCAGAAGACGACCCTCCTCAGTCATCGTATCAACCATTTTGGCCGTGGCGTCCTCTGCTTTATTCCTCAGAGCTGTACTATATATTTCTACCACATCTCGCGGTCCGCCCTTGAGAAAACCGATCTCATCGGCGATTGAACGGAGTTCTTGAGACAAGTTATATTTTCCTTTGAAGGTCAAGCGTTCGACGGCCAGATCGAGTAAGTTTTCCCAACGCTGAACGAGGATATTAAAGTTGTCCACCCCGGCTTCACTAAGCGGCGCAAAGCCAAAAGACTGAGCTGTTATGTGGGTAGACGCGGATTCCGAAAAGCGATCAAGGTTTTGTAATTCGCGTTCACGCGCTGCCTGTTGTCGAGCTGCGTTCAGTTCGGTCTGGAGCGTGTGACGTTCGACAGCGTAACGGATGGCGCGAACCAGTATGTCGCTGTCCAGTCGTATCTTGGTTAGATAATCCTGGGCACCTTTAGCCAGAGACTTCACGGCAATCGCTTCGTCCCGTAATCCGGTCAGTACGATAATTGGTATATTCGGAGCCTTGCCAATCATCTTTTGAACGGTGTCAAGCCCTTGACTATCAGGTAAGGACAGGTCTAACAGGATGACGTCAAATTGCTCTTGATCAAGGTGGGTGGATGCCTCGCTGAGCATGCCGGCGAGTTGCAGATCATATTTCTGGCCAGCCGCTTGCGCCAGAATATCTCTGATAACTTCGGCATCGTCGGGGCTATCCTCAACCAATAAAACCTTGAGTTTTTGGTTTTCCGCCACGACGGATTTCGGTTGCGTCTCAATAGTTTTTTGTTTTGGGCTCATGATATTTTCGATTTGCGATTTGCGATTGTTTACTTATTACGATGATTTCGTGATGCGTGATTCGTGTTGCGTGACTCGTGTTGCGTGAAACGTGATTCGTGAAACGTGTTGCGTGTTGCGTGATGCGTGATTCGTGTTGCGCCACGTAAGTGGTCCCGCGACTGCGGGGTGATGATCCGGACTGAACACCGCTCACCGGCCACCAATCACTGCTCACTAATAACTGTTTACTACTTACTGATAACTGCTCACTGATCACCGGCCACTGTTCACTATTCACTATTCACTACTCACCATTCACTACTCACTGTTCACTCTTTATTTTGACGGCAGCGTTGCCACCAGGCCCCAGTAGAGGGCGACCTGTTTGACCACATCCTTTAGTCGATCAAAGTCGACGGGCTTTCTGATATATGTGCAGGCCCCCTCGTCGTATGATTTTATGATATCCTCATCTCTATTACTCGTTGTGAGCATAATCACTGGAATGCGCCGAAGGGCGGTATCTGCTTTGATTTCCTTTAGCACTTCAAATCCATTTTTTTTCGGCATGTTGATGTCGAGCAGCAACAGCCCGGGCCTAGATACATCCTTGTATTCTCCCTCTTGTCGCAGATACCATATCGCTTCCTGCCCATCGCGTACGACATGTAAGCAGTTGGCGATTTTGGCTTCGACAAAGGCCTCTTCGATGAGAACGACGTCGTCGTCGTTGTCCTCCGCAAGTAGAATTTCGATAAGTTTAGTGTTCATAATTGGACCTTTTCGGTTTTCGTGATTCTTGTTGCGTGAAACGTGTTGCGTGAAACGTGTCGCGTGTAACGTGATGCGTGTTGTTGTGGTGCCGTCGAATTACGAATTGCATTAGTTTGACGAAAGCATGTCCCTGTTCGAAACGCATCGCCATTAGCAGAAAACGTCCTCACGCTACACGTTTCACGCATCACGCATCACGTTTTCCGTTGGCTTCCCAAACGTGACGATGAACTCTGAGCCGCCGCCGTCGCGTGGTTGCACCCAGGCGCGGCCGCCGTGCCGTTCGCCGATCTCCCTCACAATCGCCAGACCGGCGCCTGTTCCTTCAACTTCTCGCCCGACTGCCCGTTGGAAAAGCTGAAAAATTCGCTCCGCCTGATCCGGGGCCACCCCCGGACCGCGGTCACGGACTATTAACCCGACCTCTCCATTTTCCTGATATCGACCAATTTGTAAATCCGGCGGTTCTCCTTCCCGGGTAAATTTCAGACCGTTTGCGACAAGATTAAATATCGCCTGTTTCGCCCATGTCCTGCTTACCTGAAACGAGGGAAGATCCTTCTCGATCTCGACCAAGGCGCCTGTTTTACTGATTTTACACTCGAGGCCTTGCAGGGCATCATTGACGATGGTCGAACCTTTGATCTCTTCGCTTGGGGCTTCCATTCGTTGAGCGCGGGAAAGCGCGAGAAGATCATCAAGCAACCGTTCCATTCGCTCGCCACCGCGAACAACACGCCGGAGAAAGTCCTGTCCTTTCTCGTCAATCTGTTGGGTATAACGATCTTCTACCATGCGCGAAAAGTTCTGGATTGCCCGCAGCGGTTCCCGCAGGTCGTGCGAAACGACGAAGAAAAGCGTTTCCAGGTCACGGTTTTTCAGAGAGAGTTCATTTTCGGCATCCCTACGCTTCCGTATTTCCTGGTACAAATCTTTATTCGCATCCCCGATCTCGGTTACGATTAGTTCCAGGTGGTGTTTCGAATCACGGAGGAGTTGGGCCTGTTGCTCGACCTGTCTCGACTTTATATATAAATCCATCAACAGCGACACCCTTGCCCTTACGGCGTTCGGATCAAGAGGCTTTAGGAGATAATCCACTGCCTGAAGAGCATACCCATGATCCATATCCTCGATACTCGTGTACTCAGCGGTTACGAATATGATGGGAATATCGCAGTCTTTTTTTTGTTTCCGGATGAGACTGGCCGTTTCAAATCCGCTCATATCCGGCATTTGAACATCAAGAAGGATCAAGGCAATGTCCTCCTTCAGCAGGCAGCTCAATGCTTCCCGGCCGGACCGTGCCTTGATCGTTTGAAACCCGGTAGGCTCCAAAACCGCTTCCATAGTAAACAGGTTATCCGGGTTATCATCGACGATTAGAATCTTGGCAGTGGTATTCATTTTTGATTTTCTATTTTCGATCAGTCTTTGTTCCGCTGGTCAGCAGAACTTCGTCTGACAGGTTTGCCGTTTTCAGTTTTCAGTATGCGGTCCGGATTACCGTCCCGTATTGACGGGATCCTCGCCGCTGCGGGAAGACTCCGCTCGTACGGAGAGAAAGTAAGATCGTGCGCAGGCTGCTAAGGTTGAATGCCGGTTTGATTCTTCGTGTCTCAATGTCTCAATCTCAATTATAACATGAGCACATGGCGTGCCAGCTACTCATAAAGATTACTCTATTTACTTTAGATAAACATGTTACACAAATCGGAGACGCCCGGTGCAGGTCGGTTAAGCGCGATTTAATTGAGTGAATCCACGAACTCCGTGGGCAGACCGCGCTATAGCGTGGGCAGGGAGCAGGGGGCAGGGGGCAGGGGGCAGGGTCCCGGATTGCCCGGGATCCCGCTGATGCGGGAAGCAGGGAGCGGGGAGCGGGGGAGCGTGGAGCGGGGGAGCAGGGAGCAAGGGAGCAGCGATCCGATTCCACGAAAAATATGGATTCCCCGGATCTGGAGGCGTGTTTGATTTTCGAACGTAGGTTCAGTAAAATTTACGTTTCTAAACGCTGTGACTCCACAGAGTTTCCAAATCGGCAGATTTTGCCAATGGATGGGATCGGATAGTACAACGAACGTCAGACGATGGTTTCGTTCAGGCACGTGAGGATCAGAAGTTCCTGTGAAACTTAAAGGATTGTCGATTGATATGATTGTCAGTTGCCTGCGGCTGTCTCACAGGCTCGGCTCGTTGCCACCTTGCGGTAGCCCGTCTCTCCCGCAGTCGCGGGATCGGCTGTTGGATTGACGATTGGAATATTCCGGAATTCTTCCAAATGATTACCATAAAAAAAGTTTCGTTATGTGATGATTCTGCTGGCCAGCAGAACCCCAGATTACACGGGCGAAGCGCACGTTGGAGTTCACGCTTCAGCGTGTCTTAGCCCGAGTTTCGTCACGTAATGACAGGCTCGGTACGGGCCGGACGGTTGCTCCTTGAAACTTAAACCGGTTTTGAGGCTGCTTATCACATTCAATTTCGGCTCGATTGTGCGGCCTTTGGAGTTCAAGCTTTAGCGCTATTTGTTGATTGGCAGAGGCAATCCCGCATGCGGGATTGAACTCCAAAATACCGCTGAACCCAAGTTTCGTTATATATTAACAGGCTCGGTACGGGCCGGTTCGACGCTCCCTTGAAACTTAAACCGGTTTGAGGCTGTTTTTAATGTAGGAGGCAGCTCCCGCTGGCGATCTTATTTATTTTGGTATCGTTCCAAAATAATCGTTATCGCCAGCGGGAGCAGCCTCCTACATTCACATGATCAAAGTTTCCTTTTGTATTAATTCTGCTGTACAGCAGAAAGCGCGTCGGTCGACGCTCTTCTGAAACTTCGTCATTTTGACACGCTGAAGCTGTGAACTCCAACGGCCTGTCGCTGCAGTATTCCAGATTACGCGGGCGAAGCGCACGTTGGAGTTCACTCTTTTGCCTAAGGGCCGTTTCTCCCGCATGCGGGATCAGCTGCGTGGTTCTTAGGTTCCTAAAAAGAAATACCACGCTGAAGCGTGAACTCCAACGGCCTGTCCTGCTTGCACGGTTGCGCCCTTGAAAAATTGAGTAATTTGACTGAGATTTTTACCATGAAGGACATGAAGAGCATGTAGTAAAGACGTTATATATTTTTCCCACTGTGATCCCATAGAGATCGATCCATGTACTATTTTTTTTCGAAATCGAAATCGTTCCTCTTTGTTCCTTGGCACCTGATTTGCACAAAAACTAAACAACGATCCGTCGTCGCCAAGGCTAGTGCCTCCGCTGAAGCTACGGCGCTCTCGCGAAAGCGGATGTCGCAACAGGTTTTCGATAGCGATTTCGATTTCGCCTCCGATTGGTCGTCCCACCGGCTCACCCTTGATGGAATGGTTTTTATATTTTTCCCTTCATGCTCTTCATGTCCTTCATGGTGGTAACGCATTATTCGTTGAATCTTTTTGATTCAGGGACAGCCGATTCATCTTAAGATTATGCGTTTACTATTCATGTGACGTTTCACCTACGCGATCATGTTATCCCCGCGCGCCGCAGCGTCATCATTACCGCCGCTGTGGACTCCCCCCAATCCACCAATCCAACAATCGTCAATCCCTCAATCCAGCAATCCCTCAATCGGTGCCGGTTAAAACGTCGTTCAACGTCGTAAGCAGACTATGTGCGGTGAACGGTTTTTGCAAAAACGAATTTATTTCTTTTCGGACAGCCGCAGTAATCTTTACGTTTGACTGAACACCGCTCATTGCAATGATCTTGATGTCGGGTTTGATAGATTTATAAGCCGGAATCGTCGCCGGACCGTTCATAACCGGCATCTGCATATCGGTGATCACGACCGACACCCTGCCGTTTGCCGCCGCGAATTTGGCAATCGCGTCGGCGCCGTTTTCGGCAATTAATGCGATATATCCGAAGGCTTCGAGACTCTCTTTGACAATCTCGCGAATCGAAGCCTCATCGTCGACGATAAGGATGCACTCTCCGTTGCCTTTAGGAATCGTGGTCGCCTGCGTTACTGTTTCATTGAGTCCGGCCGTCAATTGCGCCGGTATAAATACCGTGAATTTCGTACCCCTGCCGGGTTTACTCTTCACATCGATAAATCCACCATGTTTGTCAATAATTCCATGGGTCGTCGCTAACCCTAAACCGGTGCCTTTCCCTTCATCTTTCGTCGTAAAAAACGGATCGAAAATGTGTTCGATTACTTCTAACGGCATACCCGTTCCAGTATCAATGACACGAATCGCCACGTAAGGCCCGGGCTCAGCAACCTTTTTCATGGCGACGTAGTTCTTATCCAGTTCGATATTCTCCGCTTCTATCATGATAGACCCGCCGTCCGGCATCGCATCCCGTGCGTTCACGCAAAGATTTAAAAATACCTGATGCAATTGCGTCGGATCTCCGGTCACCGAATTTAAATTATTGGGAATATTCATCTCGACGGTTATGGTGTCCGGCAATGTTTCCGATAACATGTTTTTCACGTCTTTGATAACGTGTTTGAGTTGCAACGACTGCCGATCGCTGTCGACCCCCTTGGCAAAGGTAAGGATCTGCTTTACCAGCGCTGCGCCGCGCTGAGCGCTTGATTGAACCGTGTCAGACACCCGCTGGATGTCCGGATCCGAAAACTTCATTTTCAGTATTTGCACGGATAATAAAATCGGCGCGAGCACGTTATTGAGATCGTGGGCAATTCCGCCAGCGAGCGTTCCCAGACTTTCCAGACGCTGCGATCGGAGTAAATGTTTCGCAACCTCTTTCTTTTCCGTGATATCTGTGTTAACGATTAGAACGGACGCAGGTTCATCGTTATGATCGTACATGAGCGTCCACCGACTATCCACGACGAGTCTACTGCCGGACTTGGTGAATTGAGTGATTTCTCCTTGCCACTCGACGAGGTCCTTGATTAACCGGCCCATTCGTGTCTCGTCGCAAGTCCCGGTTTCGTTAAAAAACTCGTGGTAATTTTTGCCGTTAACTTCTTTCGTCTCCCAACCGTAGAGTTTTTCCGCACCTTTGTTCCAGAACATGACCGTGCCGTCCATATTCCGGACGATAATCGCGTCCTGCGAGATATCGAGCAGCGCCGCCTGCCGACGAATCTTTTCTTCCGCAAGCCGGCGTTCGGTCAAGTCAGTGAAGGAAACAAAAATCTTCGCCCATGTTTGCTGGTAGCCTGGTGCAATCGTCAAACTCATGCGCGCAAACCTATCGGTTTTCGCCAGATTCCTGACGGT
This sequence comes from Verrucomicrobiota bacterium, assembly GCA_021772635.1. Taxonomy (GTDB): domain Bacteria; phylum Verrucomicrobiota; class Lentisphaeria; order JABSQK01; family JAJFLO01; genus JAJFLP01. The sequence goes on from JAJFLP010000028.1 coordinate 21,264, forward strand.
TAGCTCGGTATCGAACGTTGTCTCGCCGCTGGCAAGAGCGATTAACTGCTGTCGAAACGGGTCGTACGATTCCTCACGAAACAGCGATGAAAGATCGCCGATTAACTGTTTTTTCTCCGCCGCTCCAGCGTATTCCAAGGTGGCTCTGTTTACATCGGTCACTTTTCCCAGCTTCGCACATTTCCGAATAACCTCAGGATGCATGTCAAAGTATTCCCGCATATCCTTTACACCGGAAGCGGTCAATGAATCGATTAGCTGTTTTATTTCTGAAAAATCCTCCTCCCACAAGGGAATCGGTGAATCTTCGAAGAGTCCGCGGTAGCGATCCTCACTTTCGCGCAGTGCCACTTCCGTTTTCTTGCGCTCAATCGCATAGCGAATACCCCGAAGTACCGTCGGCCGGTCAATATCACCTTTAACCAGATAATCCTGGGCACCCTCACGTACCGCTTTAATTGCGAATTCTTCGTCGTCGAAACCAGTTAAGACAATGATAGGCAGTTCGGGTGCGACCTTATTGAGTTCAATGACAATCTCGATACCTTGGCTATCCGGCAAACCCAAATCGACAAGGGCGATGTCAAAAACCGCCTTAGAAAGTACGTCGACGGCGTCCGCAAGCGTTTCGACGTGAGTGAACTTGAAATCGTTGATATTGTCGTCTTCAAGCGTGGATTGCAGGATTAGTGCATCCGTTGGATTGTCTTCAACTAAAAGTACATTCAGAGTCTGCGAGTCACTGATATCGGTCTGTAACACGGATACACCTGGTTTAGCATCTTTTTTCATTTTGCACACCGCCTTTCTTAAGTTTTAGGACAATTCGGCATTCATTTCATCAATACGCCAGAGCCGGTGTTACTTTGACGGCAACGCAACGACCGTGAACCAAAACTGTTCAATGGAGTCGACGATCTTTATAAACTGGTCAAAATCAACAGGTTTAGAGATGTAACAATTCGCGTTCAGATCATAGGATCGGACGATGTCCTCTTCACTCTTGGATGTCGTCAGCACCACAATGGGAATGCGCATAAGATCCTTGTCTTTTTGGATTTCCGTAAGCACCTCGCGTCCGTCCATCTTCGGCATATTCAGGTCGAGAAAAATAATGTCAGGCCGCGGTTTGTCGGCGTATTTTCCGACGCGCCGCAAATAATCCATCGCCTCCTCGCCGTCTTCCACGACATTAAGGTTACTCTGTATTTTTCCTTCCCTCAGGGCCTCTTTCGCCAATAATGCATCGGTCGGACTGTCTTCGACCATTAGAATCTCGATCGCTCTTCCTAATTTTCTATCTTCCATAATGTTGCCTCCTTAGGTTTTAATTTTGACGAAGTTTCAAGGGAGCTTTTCTCCCGGCTTCGCGGGGGTGTATTTTAGTTGGAAACTTGGGCTAAGACACGCTAAAGCGTGAACTCCAACGGGGATCTTAGCAACACTAATCTTTTCGTATGCGGGTAGCACCCGTTGGAGTTCACACTTTAGTGTGTCTTAGCCCAAGTTTCGTAGGAGCACCTGTGGGCCGTACTGGCCCGGTTAATACGTGACGAAACTGAGGTTAATGCAAGCTAAACCGCCGTCGCCAATGGCTAGTGCCTCCGCTGAAGCTACGGCGCTCTCGCGAAAGCGGATGTCGTGTCAAGAGCTTGAACTCCAAAAGCCGCCCATTCGAGCCAAAATCGAACGAGATGAACAACCTTAATACAAGTTAATTTTCAAGGGATATAAAACGAAACTTAAAGCAAATATCCAATATCGAATATCGAACAAGGAATATCGAATCATAAAGTTCTTACCTTCGTCATTCATTATTCCTTGTTCGATATTCGGTGTTCAATCTTTCAAGAGCTGTTCTGGTCCTTGGGAATCGTGAAAGAAAAAGTAGTTCCGGTGGCTACTTCATCCTCAAACCATATTTTCCCGCCGTGGCGCTCAACGATTTTGCGGCAGATCGATAAGCCGATGCCGTTTCCCTCGTAAGAATTTCGGGTATGTAGTCGCTGAAATATTTGAAAAACGCGGTCATGAAATTTCTTGTCGATACCGATGCCGTTATCCTTGACCGAAATCAGCCAGACCTGGTTATTGAGTCTAACGCTAGGATCATGCCCTGCCGTATCCGTATCCGCTTGAGACGCCTCAGCCGAAGCCGTCGGTTTATCGGTTTCGCCGTTGCCGGTCGGAGTTAAAAGGTTGTCGAATTCTTTGGCAACAGCCGATATATGGACATGCGGCGGATTATCACCGTGGAATTTGATAGCATTTCCAATTAAATTCTGGAATAACTGATTCAACTGGGTGTCGTCAGCCAGGACGGACGGTAATGGATCGTGCGTCACGACGGCGTCCGATTCACTTATCGCAGTCGCTAAATTTTGCAATACAACGTCGACCACCGTATTCATATCGGTCAACTGAAACGCCTTTCCTTTCGTGTCGACCCGCGATAACAGTAGAATATCGGCGATCAACGTTGACATCCTGTCGGCCCCCTCTACGGCGTGGTTGATCAAGTCGTACCCCGCAGCGTCAAGTTTCTCTTTGTACCGCTTCGAGAGTATCTGTAGACAACCCCGGATTCCTCGTAGCGGTTCCTGTAAATCGTGGGAAACCACGTAAGCAAACTGCGCCAGTTCGCTGTTTGAGGCGGCCAACTCATCGATACGGTGCTGAAGGCGCTCCTGCACCTGCTGCGATTGTTCAGAATCACCATCGCCACCGACATTTTCTTCCCGAGCATTTTTATCTTTATTTTTCAACTTGCGCCTCCTTTATATGCGGTTTCCAATCAGGCTATTGACGGGTTCTAGACTGATGTCACTAAGGGTTAGGATTCGAGACACGTTCGAGGCGAACTCCAACGGTGACGAATATTTACGAATCCTTAGCTTAGTGACATTGAGTTCTATACTGCAAGCAGTCTACATCGACGCGTCTCTTGGTTCTTTCGACGCACGAGATTGCGATCTTGGTTTTGAAACTATAAATAAAAAGGTGGCTCCCTTGCCGCACTCCGACTCGTACCAGATTCGTCCGCCATGACGTTCGACGATCTTTTTAGAAATCGCCAGGCCGATGCCGGTACCCGAAGCTTCCGAGTCCCCCTGCAACGTTTTGTACATATCGAAAATCCGATCGCCGTAGCGTTTATCAATGCCGATACCATTGTCACGAACTCTAAACAGCCAGGAAGTTCGGTTACGCGTGTCGATTTTGTTTTCCGACTCCGGTGCTTTCCCGTAGTGGCCGAGTTCTGCGACTTGATCGCCCGTAATCTCTTGCGCCGTAATCTCGATTACCGGAGATTTTTCGCTGCGAAATTTGATTGCGTTGTCGATAAGGTTTTGAAAGAGCCGGTCGAATTCCAACGGATTGCCAAATACGGTCGGCAGGTTTTCGAACGTGACCGAAGCATCGTTTTCATTGATGGAACTTTCCAAACTTTTCACTGCCTGTGAGACGATGTCGCCGGTGTCAATCTGCAGTTCCTCCCGTTTAGTCGTCTCAAGCTGGGCGTATACATGTAAATCATTAATTAATACCTGCATTCTAGCTGCACCCTTAACTGCCAAACCGATCAGGTCCGCGGCGCGATCGTCGAGTTTCGTTGAGTACTGCCGCATGAGTAGCTGGACGCAACCGGAAATTGACCGCAATGGCGTTTGAAGATCATGGGATGCGACGTTCGCGAATTGCACCAGATCCGCATGAGACCGTTGAAGTTCCGTGGCCTTCTCGGCGAGTTCTTCCTGTGCCTCGCGACGTTTGTCTACTTCCTGCCGTAAACTCGCATTTGTCGCCTTCAGTTTCGTCGTCAATTCCTGCAGCTGTTTGGCGAGTGCCGCGTGGGCCTCTGCCTCCGCCGCCTTTCGTTCCAATATCAACCGCTGCGCCTCGAGTTCCTTTTCCTTTAATTCCGTGAGTATGCGTTTGTTACTTTCCTCATAGAACTTACGTCGCAGCAACGCCCTTATACGTCCCTTCAAGACCGCCATATCACTGCCCTTACCGACGAAATCGTCAGCGCCGGCCTCGAGGGCGCGCGTCAAATCTTCTTTGGTATCCCGTCCGGTAATCATTAAAACCAGAATCTGGCTCTCCATTCCGGTTTTGAGTTCGTTTATCTTACCGGTCATTTCGATGCCATCCATCCCCGGCATCACCAGATCGACGAGCGCGCAGTCATAGTTCCCGTCACTGATCTTTTGTAATCCATCCTCGGCGGTAGAGGCGGTATCAACCGTATACCCTTCGGATTCAAGCTCAATTCTGAGTAGTTCGAGATACGTAGGGCTATCGTCGACCGCAATTATCCGGACGCGATGAAAATGGGACTCAACTTTCTGAAAATCTGAAGTCGATGTCGTCTGCTTCTTCAGCAGCGTTCGAATTTTCAATATCAGGATATCGGTGTCTGACGATTTCGGCAGGTAATCGTCCGCGCCGCTCTCTAAACCGCGGAGTTCAGCAGCCTGGGTGTCGAGCACCGTAAGCATAAGGATAGGGATACCGCGGGTATTGACATTCATGCGGATCTGGCGACATAACTCGTCGCCGCGTATGTCAGGAAGGTAGAAATCGAGAACAACCAATTCAGGAGTAGCTGACTTCAGGTACTTGAGTGCGTCATCGCCGGTTTCCGCGATCTTTACCTGCCACCCTTCCTGCTCTAGAAAGTGCTGGGTCATCATTGCCTGCGTCGGGGAGTCCTCGACTAACAGTATAGTTTTTTCCTGATCCATGATTACTTCACCATTTCCTTATTGACATTCAGAAGATCCAGTACCCGCTGCTGAACATAATGGAGCGGTATTATTTCTGTAGCAGCACCGATACTTACAGCCACGCCGGGCATACCGTAAACCACTGCGGTTGACTCATCCTCCGCGATGGTATAAGCGCCCGCGTTATACATCTCCAGAAGGCCCGCCGCTCCGTCCTCGCCCATTCCCGTTAGCAGTACGCCGAGTCCGGACCGCCCGTACTCCGCCGCTATTGACTGGAATAAAACGGTCCCTGCCGGCAGTTGTGCGCAGACCGGGTCCCCCGCGAGCAGATGGAAGCGACCCCGGGCGATCGTTAAATGCCGATCCGGCGGCGCGACGTATACCTTCCCGGCCGCGGGTAAATCCCCGCTTTCGGGAACCAAAACGGGAAGCGCACAATTATCCTGCAGCCAGGATACGAATCCGTGAAAAAACGTTGACGAGATATGTTGAACAATTGCGATCGGCACCGGGATATTCGTCGGGAGATCGCTCAGTATCGTCAGCAGCGCACGGGGACCGCCGGTGGAGGCGACTATCGCTAAGAATTTGAATTCCCGTTCTCCGATATCGGGTAACCGCGGCGATGACGATCGGGGTTCGACTCTTGTCGCGTCGTTGGCGAGTCCATACGTTCGCTGGCGGATAACTTTGACCTGGCTCATAATTGCCAGCTGAGTACACAATCGTTCGGCCATGATTTCGTAGTCCTGATGGGTGACGCCAACGGGTTTTTCCATAATCGCCATCGCACCCGCCCGGAGAGCGTTCATGGATATCTTCAAATCTTCGTCTTGCACACTGGCCGAGACGACTACCACCGGCGTCGGATAGTGGGTCATGATGTGTTTCGTGGCGTCAAATCCGTTCATGCCGGGAAGCCGTATATCCATGGAAATCACATCCACGTCCAGTTTCGGCAGTAGCGCAAACGCCTCCTCAGCCGTTTCAACCGCAGCGGCGACCTCAAGACGAGGATCGCGGCTGATGATATGTTTTAAAAATTCACGGATGACTCCGGAATCTTCGATGATAAGTACGCGGATTTTTTTCATATAATCTGTTTGATTGTTGTCAACAAATCTTCATTGTCGAACTTTCGTTTTACGATATAAGCGTCAGCCCCCAGGGAAAGACCGCGTCGCTTGGTCTCCTCGTCCTCTATGGACGACACAATAATTACGGGTATTTCCTTTAACTTCACGTCCTTCTTCATTTCGGCGACCATCGTTAACCCATCCATTTTTGGCATCTCATAATCGACAATTACCAGATCGATGATCTCCGATTTCAGCTTTTCGAGCCCATCAAGCCCATCGACAGCGAGCTTCACTTCAAATCCGTTCGCTTCGAGAATATTCTTCTCCAGCGTGCGCGTTGTGAATGAATCGTCGACGACCAACACCTGTGGGATGTGTTTAACAGTCTTCCCTATGTCCGGTGCCTCGATCACGATACGAGACGATTTATCGTTCGGTGCAGTCAACTGCTTGGGGTTCAGTACCGGGACTACTTTGCCGTCACCGGTGATAATGCCACCCAAAAACCGGGTCAGGCCGGACGCAGGATTTCCGAGGTCCGTAATGATGCCTTCGACTTCTGACTCTACCGAATCAACGGCTGCCGCCAGTCGCTTTTCGCCAATATCCAGCAGCAGCACCTGAATCAGTTTGCACTCGGCCAGGTGGACACTATTATCGAGACCAAGAATTTGGGCCAGTGAGGTCAGCGGAATCGTGTCGCCGTTGATGTTGATCACCGGTTCGCCTTTTAAACTGCTGATCTCGTCACGATCGATACGAAACACTTTCGCGACCACCAGCACGGGTATCGCGTAACGTTGGCCTTTCACCGTCACCAGAAGCAATCGGTGTGAAGAAATAGCAAGCGGCACCGATATTACCGTTCTTGTTCCAGCCCCGTCGCGGGGGCTAATCCGGACGTCGCCGCCTTGAATTTTATTGACCGCCTCCGCTACGATAGACAGTCCCATCCCACGTCCGGAAATATTTGTCACCTGTTTACTGGTCGAAAATCCCGGATGGAACAGCAAAGCAGTGATTTCCTCCAGCGGATACTCGTCCACCGTAGCAGGCGATATCAACCCTGATTTAACAGCAGTTTCCGCAATCCGCGTAACGTCGAGGCCGCGGCCGTCGTCTTCAATAATAAAATGCACGCGACCGCCATACGATTCGACCCGCATTGTCACCATTCCGGCCGTAGATTTCCCCGCAGCCTTGCGTTCCTCGGGTACTTCAAGTCCATGATTAACGGCATTTCGTAAGATATGCATAATCGGGTCTTTGAGTTCCTGTAGAACAAATCGATCGACCTCAATTTCCAGACCTTGAGTTCGAAACTCAATCTCCTTCAGTTCGTCTTTGGCAAGATCTCGCACCATACGACGGAAACCGTGAAAAACGCCTTCCACCGGGACCACGCGAATTTGACGAACATGGTCGTGCAGTTGGCTACTCAAATGACGTAAATTCCAGCCGCTTTCCTGTTGTAAATAGATTAGAGAACGGAGGTTGCGAGAAATCGATTGAATCCTTTTGTTGTTAACGTCCAGGTAATTCGTTACCGCATCGAAGTCCTTATCGCCGGACAACCGCCGCAGATTTCGGCCGGACTTCTTCCGCGTGCGCTCCCAAGCCTTTCCGAAGCGGTCGAATTCCATGCGTATTTCCCGAAGTTCACGGCAGATCACATCCTGTCGCATGCCTTCGGTCATAAATTGCCCCGATGTCCTTAGTAAACGATCAAGATTCTGAATTCTAACCCGGACGGTTCCATCATCGTCGTGCAATTGAAGCGGAACCCGCGTGCCTCGGGGGGCATTATTCGATTCCTTAACAATCGCCGCCGGACGGATATCCGAGTCCGGAACCGTCGATTCCTCGACAATCGCCGCAGGACGGGTATCCGCGTCCGGAATCGTCGATTCCGACTCATCTTCGGAAATGACCGCATCCGCACCTTGCGATGGCGCGGCATCCGGGGTTCCGATGTTCTGTAGAATTTCTTCCAAAGATTCTACGATTTCAGTTATCGCGTCGGATTCTCTTCCTTCCGCGTGATCAGTCACGCCGTCTTCGATAGAATCCATAACCCGGTTAACAAGCCGGGCGATTGCCTCGTCAAAGCACAGTTCATCCGCCTGCACGTGCGAGAAGAGGGTTTCGAGTCGATGAGCCACTTCTTCAACCGGTCCGAGTCCAACAGCGCGTGCTGCGCCTTTGAGGCTGTGTGCCCGGCGATAGGCATCGTCTAGAGGGGCGGAATCGATCGCGCCGCTTTCGTCGGCAACGGTCCCGGCGAACTGGCGAATATACTCGATGTGCTCGCGTGACTCCGCGCGAAATGCGGCGAATAATTTCTTTTGTAATTCCTCGTTCATACCTGATATCTCTCAACTGTTGTCCGAAGCTGCTGACTGAGCGAGTTAAGATTACTGACTCCCGCCTCCAGTTCAGAGGTGCCGGTGGCGGTCTGTTCCGACGCTGTTCGAATTTCCTTTAACGCCAGGGTCACCTGCTCGTATCCAATCTGTTGCTGGTTTGTCGCGCCGACGATCTGCTGGAACGTCTGGACGCTCTTCTCGGTTGTATCGGCAAACTTCAGTATCGATTGTTCCGCCAAATCCGATTGTTTTTTCCCGGTTTCAACACGTTTAACCGCTTCCTCGGTCTGCATGACTGAGCTGCTGATACCCTTTTGAATGTCACCAAGGATACCCCGAACCTGTACGGTTGACTCCTTGGCCTGGTCAGCGAGATTCTTGATCTCAGTTGCGACAACGGAAAAACTCCTTCCGGATTCACCGGCCGCCGCAGCCTCTATCGCAGCGTTGAGCGCGAGCAGGTGAGATTGTTCGGCGATGTCGCTCACCGTTTGAATAATCTCTCCGATCGCCTGAGTTTTTTCACTCAATGCAACAATATTCTCGGCAACCGTTTCGACCTGCTCGCGTATAAGTTCCATTGTCTGCACGGCATCTTTTACGGCTTTCAGGCCGACATCCCGGGCACTTGCGGTCGCTTCGGCAGCAGTAGCGACTTGGGTAGCCTTTTCCGAAATCTGTTGTCCAGCCTGACGAATCTCCTCCACGGTACTGGTTGTTTCCTGTACAGCCGCGGCCTGTTCTTTCGTACTAGCCGCCTGTTGTTGAGTCGACGCGAGAATCTGCGCCGTGGCGCTATTGATGTTCGCCGTCGCATCGAGGTTCTGCCTCGCAATCTCGCGGAGGTTGTCTGTCATCAGGTCAAACACTTCCGCGAGTTGGCCGATCTCGTCGGTTTGTTCGATATTAAGCTTTTCACCGCGCAGATCACCGGTCGAAATCGCTTTGGCCGAATTCACCACTTGATTGAGAGGGCGGGTGATGCCACGACCGATAACGATGCTTGTGACCAGTCCCAGTAACGTCGCTGCGATCCCGAGTATAACTTCAAGCTTGATAAATCTGGCTATTTGCGCTTCCGAATGTGCCGTGAAAACTTTAACTGAATCATTGACATTAAAATGGAGTCTGTCCGCCATTTCGGACATTTTTTCGACCTTCGTCCGATAGCTGGCGTCACTCTCCTGAAGATTCAGTACTTCATCGACGTTTTTCTCAACGTCGCTCATGATTTCCTGTTGCTCGAGCAGCAGGGCTTTTAACGCGGCTGTCGGTGCAGGAGGGATTTCAATCCGGACGTCCTTGCGCAACGTCTGGATGGCCTGGCCGCCATTAATTAACTTGTCGAGTGTATCATCAAAGGTTTCCCGCCAAAGTTTGTAGTCGTTGGCAAACCCACTTTTTTGCAGCAGTGCATCCCGGATATGCCATTGGTTTAGGACCCGTTGGCGGCCCATTAGATCAAGAAGCCGGGCATTGCTGCGTTGTTTTTGCACGCCGATGATGGTTGTTATAATAATTATCGTCATTACTGCTACGAACATGAACGAGATCATACTGATTTTGCGGTCCACTTTTACATGTCCAAGAAATGTTTTACTTTTCATCGTCTGATTTTCCTCTTTTGTGTTTGATTGCGCGTTGTTGTGGTCATTTGATAGTTAAATTCAACTGGTTAAATCGGCACTGATTGCCGTAGTGTGCAAGATATAAATTCCATCATCCGTGATCGCACGAACATATTTTTTTTGACCGTCTGAGTCCGCCTGGCACGTCGGCTTCATCCGGTCAGGGGCGATTTTTCGGGCCTCTTCCGTTCCGTCGACACAAAAACCTGTTTCCATATGCCCCCGATTAACCATCAAAACGAATTTCGGCGATGCTGCGGTGTCACTGTCCATACCGAGTATAATCCGGAGATTCATTATCGTGCGGATCTCACCGCGATAATTGATTACACCGAAATACTCCCGCGGCGCAACCGGCAGCGGCGTCCAGTCTTTAAGATGAATAATTGCGCTGAGTTCGCTCAATTCGACGGCGTACCGCTCCGGGTCGATCCGGAAGATTAAATAATCTTGTCCGGGCGCCGCATCGTGAGTAATCGGCGTGCGGCCAAGCAATCGATCCGCGCGTTGCCGCAGTAACACTCGCTGACGTTCCGGCGTGATCGTTAACTTTCCTTGCAACGCCGTTTCGTTTTCAATTAGCTTTGCCTTTGCTTCTTCCCAGTTGATACCATTCATGTTAGTTCTCCTTTAAGATATCGAGTTGCATTTCACTTAGCGTCCTGAGATCGGCGACGGTGAGGCCGTCGTCGTTTTCGATTATCTCAGTCGGAGGCAGGTCCGCTAACAACTTCAATACGCTCTCGAACGACTTGACCGCACGCCGGGCATTCCCGGATCTGTTCATGAGTAGTCCGAGATGATAATGGGCGAGCACGAGTCCGCGATCCAGGTAGAGCGCATTCCGTAAGGATTTAATCGCTTCTTCGATCTGATTAAGGTGCTCGTAGATATACGCCTGGTAGAGAAAAATCATCGGTTCATATGGATGAAGCCGGCGCAATTGGCGGCAGTACGCCTGCGCACGTTCCCATTCGCCCCGGTCGGCGAACCGTCGAAGCGCACGGACACCCGCTTTGGGATCGCTGGTTTCGGGCTCAGGTTGAGCGAGATCCGAAATTTCAGGAACTTCGATGTCCGCAACTGACGGCGGCCGGTAAGCGGCGGATTCCGGGGCCGGTGGTTCGGCGAACGCATCGAAAGAAATGGTCGACGCCGGTAGGCGCTGCGGCGAATCAGCGGAGGTCTTCCGGTATACAATCGTTTTATTAACTTCCGTCAGGCAGAGGAGATCGGACGGGGGCAGATTCATTTCGGCGTGGCCGAGGATCAGCCATCCCCCGTCGACGAGGGATCGTGCGAGTTGCTGCATCAGTCGAAGTCTGGTTTCCGAATCGAAGTAGATCATTACATTCCGGAAGAAAATAATATCGAACGCCGCCAGACCGTGAAGAAGCGATGGAATTGGTGTCTTCACGAGGTTGTGGTACTCGAACGTTACGTTCTTCCGATATCGCGGCCGGATACGCCATGAATCGTCGTCCCGGGTGAAATAAGTGTTTCTCCGTTCCTCGCTCATCCCGCGCAACGCCCACTCCTGGTACCGTCCTTCCCGCGCCTGCGCCAACGATCGGCGATTAATATCCGTACCGATTATCGAGAACGTCGCACCGTAGTCGTTCGCATCGCAGAATTCATTGAGAACAATTGAAATCGTATAAGCCTCGGCGCCGGTCGAGCATCCGGCGCTCCAAATCCGGATGTTTCCGCTCGTGCGACACCGGTCCGCGCACTCACGGGCGATGACATCTCGCAACGCTATGAAGTGCTGATCATTGCGGAAAAAATAAGTTTCACCGATGGTCAGTTCCGCTGCGAGTTGGTCGAACTCACGCTCCCCAGTCTCCTCTGCGTTCAGTGCCGTCAGGTACTCCCGGCAGTCTTCGATGCCGGCGACGCCCATGCGCCGTGAAATCCGCTCCGCAAAGTCGAGATCCTTGTCATTGAAATAACTCAATCCGGTGCGATCAATGAGATGATTTTTGAGGCGTAGGAATCCCGGATCACTTAGCAGCCGGTCAGCCTTCACAGTTAGGGTGTTCGTTAGCATGACTTTTCCTTTTCCAGATCATGTATACGCTTCTCTTCGACGCCCTGCAGGTGTTCTATACGCGTTCGTTCTTCGATTAATAAAAGGCGACTGAGATTCAGAAGAAAAACCGGGCTGTTACCGTTCCGAACTTCGCTTTCGACACAGTCATTAAACGAATGCTGCGATGTTACGGGCGCACGTTCTTTTTCCGGTGCCTCCACGATATTGCTGACATAGTTAGTTTTGAGCGCGAGTCGTGTGCCGTTGTTTCGGACCACAAGAAAATGAGAGTGAACGCGTTCCGGACTGATAGATAACCCGAACAGCAGTTCCAAATTGACAACCGGTATGAGGTCGCCGCCGACATTGAGGAATCCTTCCAGAATCGTCGGGGAGCTTGGGGGACAAGCCAATTCAGTCAACGGCAGAATTTCGAAAACCTGATCGAGAGGTAGCGCACAATTGAAGCTGCCAACCTCAAAGATAACTATTTTTGATTCATTCTTTACCGAACGCATTGGCGTTTTCGAAATATCGTTCGATATCTCCTGCGCGGTAATTTGAAGTCGTCCAGAAATTGTACTGCTTGCAGTATTCATAAGTATTCCCTTCCTGACAATTTTGTTCGTTTCACGGTTGTCTGTCCTCTGGACAACCGCCCCAAAATAAGCGCACATTCCATTGGATTTGGGCTCGCCCTTCCGGAGCGCTGTTGGAGTTCACAGCTTCAGCTGTGTTCCGTTAGCGGCTATCCAGCACAACTACAGTTGTGAACTCCAACGAACCGTCCGGCAATCAACACGCATCACCCATCTACGTTCTCGCATTGCTCGTAAGTATAATGAAACCCGGCGTTCCGGAGCGCTGTTGGAGTTCACACTTTAGTGTGGTATTTTTTTAAGAACTTAAGAACCACACTAAAGTGTGAACTCCAACGAACCGTCCGGCAATCAACACGCAACACGTTCCACACAACACGCCTCACGCTCCTCGCTCCAAGCTCCTCGCTCCTCGCTCCAAGCTCCGCGCTCCAACGAAAAATTCGCTACGCCAGTACTTCCTTCATCGCGGTCAGAAGTACCTCAGCGGTGAATGGCTTCGTTAGAAATGCGTTTATCGTCGACTTTATCGTATTCGTAACTTTCTCGTGAGATCTAACGCCACTCATCAGAATCATCTTGACATCACTATTAATCAGCTTTATCGCGGGAATCGCAGTTGTTCCATCCATAATCGGCATCTCAATATCGAGTAACACCAGCGCAACCTCTGTTTTGTTACGTGACATCTCACCGATCGCCTCCGCCCCGTTGACGGCAGTCACAACCCGATACCCGTAACATTCAAGCGTCTCCTTTACGATTTCACGAACCGACGCTTCGTCGTCAACCACAAGAACAAGCTCACCGTGTCCCCTGGGCAGGGCGGCGATCTTCAAGATCCCGGTATCTTCAAGCTGATTATCCGTCTCCGCCGGCAAATAAACCGTAACGGTAGTCCCTTCACCGACCGCACTCTTCACGCCTATATACCCCTTGTGGGACTCCAGGATTTCCAGTGACGTCGCTAATCCGATGCCAGCGCCGTTAGCGGCGTCTTTCGTCGTAAAAAATGGTTCGAATATCTTCCCGATAACGTCGTCTGATATACCGGATCCGGTATCGCTGACGCTCACTGCGATGTAGCTGCCGTGCGCGATTTCCCGGAACATGACCGCAAAACTTTTGTCGATCTCGATATTGGCGGCGGTGATCGCAATCCGGCCACCTTTTGGCATTGCTTCGCGCGCATTGACGCATAGATTTAAGAATGCTTGATGTAATTGTGTCGGATTACCCATTATCGGATACAGATCATTAGGGGCATTTACTTCCATAGTGATGTCGTTGCCCAGGGTTTCCGCGAACATACTTTTAATCTCTGTCAGAACCCGCTTCATCTTCAGCAACTGATTTTCACCCTCGGCTCCGCGGGCAAACGTGGATATTTGGTTGACAAGTGCACCGCCGCGTTTCGCATTGGACTCCATAACGTCCAGAATCTTCCCGAATGCGTCTTTGGGAAGCTTTAATTTCAGCATCTGGACAGACAGTAATATCGGCGCGAGTACGTTATTGAGATCGTGGGCGATCCCTCCGGCCAGCGTACCGATACTTTCTATGCGCTGTGCTCGGAGGAGTTGTTGTTCGATGTTGACACGATCCGTAATATCGGTATTCACCAACAGGATCGATTTCGGTTGCTTCATCTCGTCCAGCATTAGGGTACAACTGCTTTCAACCGTTAATTCCCTCCCGTCATGTGCGGTATGACCCATCCTCGTTCTCCATTCGCCCGATGCGGGATTCTTAGATTTCGCATTCGCGAATTTGATCATTGATGTATCGCTAATCAGGGAGTGCAGGTCCATTCCGATTACCTCCTCTGAATGATAGCCGTACAATCGCTCCGCACCCTTGTTCCAATATATAATGCGGTTGTCCAGATCCAGTACCATCACAGCGTCCGCCGTGATGTCCAATAGTGCAGCTTGCTCCCTTACGCACTGTTCGGACTCCTTGATCTCCGCAATTCTAGCGACAGATGAGCAGTAAACGGCAAGGAGGTCTTGCTTTAATTCATCTATCGCGTCGCCTGTCACCATTGAATCATTGACGAAAACGCCAATTGGCGGACTTGCCGAATCAGACGCATGGATCGGCGTTATCGCGACCCAGCCGTCAGAGATCGTTACACTTTTTTCCCCATTCCAGTAGGTACGCGCTTCCATAACGCTCTGCCATTTCGGGGCGTTCGGTTCCGGCGGACTAAAGCGCTTCCGCCAGACATCGTCCAGCGGTATCTCATGACTTCGCTCATCGGTCGTTCGACTGTCGACATCGATCCCGTACGTACCTCGCACTTTGCCATCACGCATGACAAAAATAGCACAGCGGTCGATACCGAGTTTATCGCGTGCCAATTCGACGGCGCGCCGGAAAAGCGCTTCTAAATTGATGCAGGCAATGAGTTCATCCGTCGCTTCGACCACGGCATGCAGGTCTCCCCCCATCGCGATTTCGCGCTTTTTAGCATTCGTTTGCTCAGTAATATCACGTATAACGACGATGAAATGTGTAATTTGCCCCTTCGTCCGTTTGACCGGGGTGATCGAGTCGCCGCCGCCGTACAAGGGCGAGCAGGAAATCAGAACCGGGATGGTAGAGCCGGTGGTGGTAATCGTCGATTCCAGAGTCGTAGATGTTTTGCGAGTGCCTCCGGCGGATTTTTTTGCGGCGATATGTCGTCGTATCCAGCCCCTCGATTTCTTATCCTTAAAGACCGTATCGATCGATGCACCTGTCAGTTCGCTCTCCTGGCGTCCTAATAACCTCGATGCCGCGGCGTTTACAGTTTTTATTACACCATCCAGTGATATAACGACGATACCGTCGCCCAGGCACCTGAGTATGTCTTCAAGATAATTCTTGGAACGTTCAAGTTCGATTTTCCGTTGTAACTCAAGCGTCTGCCGGTTTAACTGCAGGAAGACGTTGACTTTGCTCAGCAAAATCGCGGGATTATAGGGTTTTGTGATAAAGTCTACCCCCCCCGACTCATATCCTTTAAATACGGAATAATCGTCAGAGTAAATTGCGGATAAGAAAATGATCGGAAGATGCCGGGTCTTGTCGCTGTTGCGCAGGATCTCAGCCAGCTCAAATCCGTCCATATCCGGCATCTGCACGTCTAGAATAGCGATGGCAAAATCGTTATGCAGCGTCAGTTTGAGCGCATCGTTACCGCTGTCCGCCTTTATTACCTCGGCATCAACGTCGGCCAGAACCTTTTCTAACGCGAATAGGTTCTCCGGTGTGTCGTCGACAATAAGAATTTTCTGTTTTTTCGCGGTTATGGTTGATGTAGTCACATTCTTTCCCATTCTCTTTGGTTAATGATATGGCCTGATATCGCTAGCCTGAGGGGTCGGTACTAAGTTTTTGATATTCATTCCCTCCGGATATCAAAAAATAGGCCTGACCCCAGAAGTGCCAGCGCAAGAGCATAACCCATGCCGAACACAACTGACTCGTACTCGTAATCCCTTTCCAAATTTCACCTCGAAAAACCAGAAGGATTTCGAGTACGAGCAAGATTACGAATCGGAATGTTCTCTTATTTTCAATCTAGACTGCAAGCAGTCGAACGCACATAACGTGCCATTCCCATATAGACGAACGCTAAATGTTTTATCTGAAGATGTTACATAACAAATCACGATATCGAAAGATTGGCATATAGAGATTTACCGGCGAGAACCCGTGGGAGCCGCCACGATATAGCGTGGGGCAGGGCGGCAAGGTAGCAAGGAGCGGGGAGCAGGGAGCAGGGGTTGAGAGAACAGAGATCAGCGGTCAGAGGTCAGGTCACAGGGTGCCGTCCTGATATAAGTTGACACATGTTGAGTCCCTAAACTAAGGAGTTGTGACATGAGTCGACAGGTTGTTCGTTACAGTGAAGCGTTTAAATTGCAAGTTATTGCTGAACTTGAATCTGGTGTTTTTGAAAACA
>JAJFLP010000029.1 GCA_021772635.1 Verrucomicrobiota bacterium
CCGCTGAGTCTGTTAATACAAAAGGAAACTTTGATCATGTGAATGTAGGAGGCTGCTCCCGCAGGCGATAACGATTATTTTGGAACGATACCAAAATAAATAAGTTCGCCAGCGGGAGCTGCCTCCTACATTAAAAACAGCCTCAAACCGGTTTAAGTTTCAAGGAGCTTGCGTCCGAGTCCGTTTCGCAGCCTCGGTTAATATTTAGCGAAACTTTTTTATGGTAATCATTTGGAAGAATTCCGGAATATTCCAATCGTCAATCCAGCAGCCGAGCTTTGCGAGACGGGCTACCCGCAAGGTGGCAACGAAGTGACAATCATATCAATCGAAAATCCACGAAGTTTCAAGGAGTCTAATTGAATCGTCTTGCGAAGTCTGGTGACAGGTTGACAGGAAATCAATTAATTGCGCATGGAATTCTGAGTGATATACCGCTTTCGGTATAGAAAACGCCTGGGTTCAGTATGTAGCGTAGGTTCGTGCTTTTTCCTTCGCGGCTTCACTGTCAGCCGCTTTCTCCGCCCGGTCGGCGAGAAAATTTACAGCACCGTCATCGAGCACCTCTAATACGCCAGTCCCTACGGCAAAATATGCGGTGTCCGGTTCGTTCACCTTGAACACGCCTGGAACCGTGGCAGCAATCATATTGGCATGGTTAGCAAGAACGCCGAATGATCCGTTTGCTCCAGGTGCCACGAGCGATTCAACTTCATTCTCGTAGATTTCTCCATCCGGCGTCAGAATCGATAATTTATACTTTGGCATTCGTCAATTACTCGTCAATTGTTTTCGCTTTTTCGAGGACATCGTCGATGCTTCCGACCATGTAAAACGCTTGCTCCGGGATGTCGTCATACTTACCGTCGAGAATTTCCTTGAACGATCTGATACTGTCTTCAAGTTGAACGTAACAGCCTTTCATGCCGGTAAACTGCTCAGCTACATGAAATGGTTGCGACAGAAATTTTTGAATCTTTCTAGCACGCTCAACTGTCAATCGATCGTCTTCGGATAATTCATCCATCCCGAGTATCGCGATGATATCCTGCAATTCTTTGTATTTCTGCAAGATTTCCTGGACCCCACGCGCGGTCTCATAGTGCTCATCGCCAATGATCTCGGGCGCGAGTATTGTGGAGGTAGATGTCAGTGGATCGACCGCGGGATAAATTCCGAGTTCAGCGATAGGACGTGACAGTTCTGTAGTCGCGTCCAAATGAGCAAATGTCGCCGCCGGCGCGGGGTCGGTATAGTCATCAGCAGGTACGTAAATTGCTTGAATTGATGTAATCGATCCCGACTTGGTAGACGTAATACGCTCCTGAAGCTCGCCCATATCCGTTCCGAGAGTTGGTTGATACCCTACCGCCGAAGGAATTCGTCCCAAAAGAGCGGAAACTTCCGAACCTGCCTGGGTGAATCGAAAGATATTGTCGACAAATAAAAGAACGTCCTGGTGCATCTCATCCCGAAAGTATTCCGCCACAGTTAGTGCAGATAATGCGACGCGGGCACGGGCCCCGGGCGGCTCATTCATTTGACCAAATACAAGAGACGTTTTATCAATGACGCCAGCCTCGCGCATCTCTTGGTACAAAGCAGTACCTTCTCTCGTTCGTTCACCAACGCCTGCGAATACGGAATATCCCCCGTGCTCTTTAGCGATATTGTTGATCAGTTCCTGTATTAATACGGTTTTACCTACACCAGCACCGCCGAACAGGCCGACTTTGCCGCCTTTTCGGTACGGTGCCAATAAATCCACAACCTTGATTCCAGTGACCAGAATCGCATCAGATGTATCCTGTTGATCGAACGCCGGTGCAGAACGATGAATCGGCAAACGTTTCTCCGATTTAATGGGACCTTGATTGTCGATCGGCTCTCCAAGCAGATTCATTACGCGCCCAAGGGTATTTTCACCAACGGGCATAGTCATAACGTCGCCAGTATCCATAACGTCGGCACCGCGAACCAACCCTTCCGTACTGTCCATCGCAATCGTCCGCAACGTGTTATCCCCTAGGTGCTGGGCAACCTCAAGTGTTAGATTCCATTGCTCGTCACTGATAGAGGGATTGCTGACCTTCAGGGCGTTGTATATGCATGGCAGGTTGCCGGCCGGGAATTCTACATCTATTACGGCTCCCAGAACCTGCTTAACCTTACCAATAGCGTTTGCAGTATTTGGTGCTGACATTTTCTTATCTCCTCTGAAACTTGAGTAATTTGACTGAGATTTTCACCATGAAGGACATGAAGAGCATAAAGTAAAGACTTTATATATTTTTCCCTTCATGCTCTTCATGTCCTTCATGGTTGTAAAGCATTATTCGGTTGGCAGATTGTTCCTCTGAAACTTCGTGGAAATCTTCGGCATTCTGAGCCCATTTCGGACCCAAAATTCGGTTGCCCGAAGCCTATAGCGCCTCGGCGCCCGCAACGATTTCTGTTAATTCCGTCGTGATCGCCGCTTGGCGGACACGGTTGCGTATTAAGGTATTACTATCAATCAGATCACTCGCGTTTTTGGTAGCATTGTCCATTGCAGTCATTCTCGCACCATGCTCCCCAGCGCTGTTTTCCAGCAAAGTGTAATAGACCTTAAAGAAAACCGATCTCGGGAGGAGTCTGGCGAGAAGTTCCTTCTCCTCGGGCTCGAATATATAATCGGAGGACATCGGAACACCCCCCTCGACCTCTTCCGGCTCTATTGGGAGTATTTTACGAACAGTAGGCTCTTGAGACAAGGCACTCTTGAACGCGTTGTATGCTAAATACACCTCCCCGTACTCGCCAGAGGTGAAAAGATCACACAGTTCCATACCGATATCGCCTGCAACTGAAAACTGCGGCTTTGGCGTTACACCCTCGTAATGTTTCCTGGTTTCGAAACGCTTTCCTAAGTACGCAAACCCACGACGCCCACAGAAACTTAGGTCAATTGAATCGTAATTTTCCTTGTTCTCCTGTATCCACCGAGTGACGTATTTAATAATCCCGTTATTAAATCCTCCACAAAGACCGCGGTCAGAGGAGAAAACGACGATATGCGCAGATTTCCCCGGATCAGCACTCTTAAGAAGTGGGTGCGCCCCGGAATGTACGGATGCAGAAAGTCGGGCGATGAGCTCGTTGAGCCGGACAGCATACCGATGTGCATTTCTCTGCGCCTCCTGCGCACGCCGTAATTTGCTGGCCGAAACCATTTTCATGGTTTTGGTTATTTTGCGCGTGTTCTTGAGGCTGTTAATCTTAACATTGTACTCTTTAATGCTAGCCATAATTCGATACGAACCCTGCCTTCTGGAGACGACTGCCCGCGATCTCATTCTGAATCGGGATTAAGAAATAAGCAGTCCAACTATTGATCCGGATTATCCGGTACTCTTATTCATACGAAGCCGATCAGCGCCATTAAGTACTGCAAGCAGTACAATTTTTGGATAGCTTCGAATTTGTCAGCCAAGATCTATGTTGAGCCTAGTGTATCGTGTACGTAATTCGTTGTATTATGATTGTGCCTAATTTGGATGCAGGTTCACGGCGACTGAGGAACGGACATACCCGTAGGTCTGTCCTTCCTCAGTCGCCGTGAACCTGCGCCAAAAGAGGCATAACCGATTTGCGGCGAGGGTCTTTCGCCGCTCAGTCCCATCGAAAGAATACGACGATGCGCAAGCATCGCCTTATTTCTCTCGATGCACCTGAGGCGACGAAATGCCTCTCGTCATAACACAATGAATTACGTACACGACACACTAGCGAAATCCGCCGCGGCGGAAACGATATTTCGTCCCGCATGC
>JAJFLP010000030.1 GCA_021772635.1 Verrucomicrobiota bacterium
CGACGCCCCCGCTACGACAGCAGTTTTCGCCCTCTCTGCTGCTCTTTTGCTCGGAGGCCGTTCTGCAGGCGGTCGGTTTCTGAATGTGGGAGGCGATGTCCCAGCGGCGTTAATATTTATTCTGGTACAATTCCGATAAAGTTGTAATCGCCGCTTGGGACAGCGCCTCCCACATTCAGAAACAGCTTCCTCCCTTTCACGGTTAAAAAACCGAGTCTTCAGGCTTAAGTTGGGGGGCATTCGGTGTGACCCTAATCTTCTGCCCCGACTTCCCCACGCTCGTCGAGTTCCTTGCGAAGCCTGTTATTCTCTGTTCGAAGTTCGTCCGTACGCACTTCTACCATTCGTTCGAGTTCGGTGTGATATCCTTGGAGCAGCCTCAGCATTTTATTAAACTCACGCGCGAGAACACCAAGTTCGTCTCGCCGCTGTTCGGGAATCGTTAATGAAAGATCACCGGTTTTCCCAATGGAAACCACGTGATTCTTTAATTTTCCTATTGGACTCAGGACTGAGAAGTGAAAAATCAGCAACACCATGATCAATACGCCCGTTCCCGTCGCCAGGACCGAATACGCCGCATAACGCATGACAGCGTTTCCTTTATCGGTTATTTTTCTTTCGGTCACCGACTTAATCAGGAAGGCTATGTTTCCTTTTATATCGGGGAATATCGTATATGAGTCGATTCGGTCATCGCTACAGACTTCAACCAGATTTCCGGATTCATCTGTAATTCGGTTCGGGATGTCTTGCACCCATCCAGGTAAAACTCCATCGATAGTAGGAAAAATCTGAAAGTTGACGTTGGTTTGATCTGTAAGTACGTTGACAATCTCGTCATTAAGCAACCGCCCGAAAATTAGAACTCCTCGAGCAGGCCCCTCACTATTACTGGTTAATATGGGGCGACAAGAAATCAGCATCGGGCCTTTATCAGTTACAAAAACACCGGTGATTTTGACGTCTGATAACGATTTATTCTCAAACTTAAGCGAAATAAGGGAGTGGCTGGCCGGGAATTTATCTATTGGAAATTCGTTTAGCCGGATATCCTTGTCCGCTGCAAAATCATAGTTTCGACCCCAAACAACCTTACCGTTGCGATCTACATAATGAATGGAATTAACCTTATTCTCTGTAAATGCAGTTATCGTAAGGTTGCTCTTAACGTACGTATCGCTATAAGATTCGATAAATTCATAAGTATCATCCCATCCCGCCCAATCACTACAAAGTAAATCAAGGTGATGAATCTCTCTTTCAATCGCCCGCACCGAACGGTTCACATTTTTCTCCGCTTCTTCATGTTCAAGCGATAAGAAACTCGGGAAAATTATGGAACGATGAATCCCGAAGTTCACAATACCGTAAAGTACGAAAACGCTAACCAGAATTAGCGAAATTTTTGATTTTAAAGTCATGAATTCAACTTTTCGTATTCGATGCAGCTATTCCATGTCGATGATAGATAAAAATTTTACGGCCATTAAGCTACCTGATATTGTAGCTAAATACAATTTTCGTTCTTCAAATCGCCAGCACCTGCGGGTGTCAGTTCTTAGACACTGTTCGTGGATCAACCTTCGAATGTGCGGCGTGTCTTGACTTCATCACTGTCAAAGTTCTGTTAACCGAAGAAGAGATTTCTGCCGGCAAGGGGTCATTATATTCGATCGTCTACAAGTTAATCGGCTTTATCAAATCAACTTTGGACACCCTGTTATACAAACAGGTAGCCAGATATGATACCGACTAAGATTACGAGATAGAGCAGGATCAGGAATTAGAAGTGGAGATTACGGAACTAGATGTCAAACGTACCCGGTTCCGCGAAGAACCTAGATTATCTCCAATTCTTCGATCAGAAAATCATCGATTCCTTACAGAATCTGGTCATTTGAGCTTGTTGTAATTGGTATCGGGTCGCGACATTGTTCTAGGCGTCTCACGTCGAAATCGCTATCTGAATCGATTTTAATGATTTGTGATCGAAGGCACTACGTCTCTATGGCACAACGATTATACTGAACCGGGCTCAGAGAGAATTCGATTGCGACAGCGAAACCGAAAACAATAGTAATCCGATCGAGACGTCGGATTTACCCTTACTTTTTAAGGATCAACTAAACTGCAAGCAATTGAAATCTTGAGTGATTTAAATCTAACTGCGTATAAGATTTCGAACGGTATTTCGAAAACTCGAAGGCGTTCGGTATAACAGTCGGTACGATATTCATTTAATAACCAATTTTTCGTATCTTTCACTAGCCGGAGTATTTCCTGGTTGACTTTCTACGATAGATCATTTGATACGGGGAAGCGGCGCGATGAGTTCTGCTACCTTGATAAAGGCGGATGGGTTGCGCTTGTAGGGGGCGGCGCCTGTGCATTCACTCCGTTTGCGTCTGAACGGTTACGCTGGATCATGTCCTATCTGAAAATTCTGATCCACGAAGTCGGGCATTCTGTAGTCGCTTGGTCATTCGGTTATCCTGGGGTGCCTACGTTTAACCTCCAGCACGGCGGGGGCGTTGCGCGGCATGGTCCTCAAGCAAGCTGGTTACTTACGGCTATTTCAATAGTATTTGTCCTCTTCGTTATCAAGAACTTCAAGAATCCTACCGCCATGGTTCTCTCGGGGATCGGCGCATGCGGGTATATCCTAAGTCTCTCGACACCATTCCATAAGATGATTGAGCTTTATATGGGACACGGCTTTGAGCTTCTGTTGGCGACAGTTTTTATTTATCGCGCTGCAAGCAATTGGGCGGTACACCACGGACTGGAGAGATTTCTGTACGGCTTTGCCGGCTTTTATCTAATTTATGAGAATATTGTGTTCGTCTGGTTGCTGTTGTTTGATAAAGGTTATCGACAAGTTTATTTCGATGGTATCGCTCCCGGTCTACTAAACGATTTCTATCGAATTTGGGTTGAACATCTTAAAACGGCAAGTTTTGACCACCTGGCAACCTTCCATGGCGTACTGACGATTCTATGCCCGGTGTTCGCCATTGGATTGCATTATCTGATGCGTCGGAACAGCGCAACTTTCTAGAACCGAAAGGAAAAAGTGAACCTAAGTGGGTAGCGCTGTAGTAGAATAAGAATATTTCAGCGTACGATCTCGATGATGAAACAGAAAACTGCGATGAAAGTTCGAGATCGGGTCCGCGTGGGTCGGCAGTTGAATTTCCAGAGAGCGACCGTCCGGGCCGTACCGGCCCGGTTAATACGTAACGAAACTCGGGTTAAGTGACGCTAAAGCGTGAACTCCAACGGGGGACCTTAACAACACTAATCTTTTGGTATGCGAGGAGCGCCCGTTGGAGTTCACACTTTAGTGTGTCAAAATGACGAAGTTTCAGAGGAGCCCACCAGTGGGTTTCTTTTTTGACCCACTTATTACAATACGAAACGGGCCCACAATATCGAAGATTTCCGCCAAGTTTCAAGGGAGCCCACCAGTGGGTTTCCTTTTTAACCCACATTTTACAAGACGAAACGGGCTCACAGTATCGAAGGTTTGAGCCAAGTTTTAAGGAGGTCACATGCTATGACGCCATTTGAATCGTTACTGGTCCAAGTTCGGGCTTGCACCATCTGCGAGGCGCATCTGCCGTTGGGACCGCGGCCGGTCGTTCAGCTGGATCCGAAGGCCAGGGTTCTTATCGCCGGGCAGGCGCCGGGTAGGAAAGTCCATGCTTCGGGTATGCCATTCGATGATGCCAGCGGAGATCGATTACGCGATTGGCTGGGGCTGACGCGTGACGAGTTCTACAACCCGGAGCGGATCGCGATTCTGCCAATGGGGTTCTGCTATCCCGGTACCGGAAAGTCAGGAGACCTCCCGCCACGCCCGGAATGTGCGCCGGCCTGGCGTAACCCGCTTCTTCAGCAGCTTCGCCGTATAGAGCTCACCCTGGTTATCGGGCAGTACGCGCACGCATATCACTTTGACGGGAAGAAGACCTCGCTTACTGAACGCGTGAAATCCTGGCGTACATATTGGCCTGGTGTGGTTCCACTTCCGCATCCCAGCCCCAGAAACAACCTTTGGCTTCGCCGAAATCCCTGGTTCGAGATCGAGCTACTCCCAATGCTTCACGAACGCGTTTCGGAGGTTTTTGCGTAAAGTTCAGCGTAATTATGAGATTCAATCCCACCAGTGGGTTTAATTCCCCGACGGTTACTCTCTTCGGCGAACAGCTATCTCATCCTGGAGTTGCTAGGATTCGTCGTCGTAGTAAAGCTTCAAGAGCCTTTTATGCTTCGTGGGCTTCCCCGGCGGCAGTTGATTAAGCAATTTTATCGTATAACATATTTAATATAAATATGTTATATGGCTGCGTGCGGCTTTCTTTATTTCGCGCTACGGTTATCGTCAGGTTAAAATCTCGACAACAACCCAGATACTCAAGCACAGCCACGTAAAAATATACGACCGCATAGAAACGCTAAATGATTTCTCGGCGACTGCATCTGTTAACGACATGAGCTCGTTCGAGAACGTCATAAAGCCCAACCCCATCAATAAGGCCGTGAATGCCACTGCCGCGTAGATCTGGGTTGGCACATTTTCGGCGGTCTTACTCTGGTTCGCAGTAGCACCGAAAGACTATTTCACTGGGTGCTTGGAGGGTGTGCTGCCGCCCTTATCGGTTTTGTGATACTGGAAGCAACGTATAAATCGTTTCGGCTTACCAGCTTGCTTTATTTGTTGATACTACGACACTGCGGCGTTCTAATGATTAGCGGGTATATCTGCAAGCAGTACAATTTTTGGACGACTTTTAACTTATCACCTAAGGGATTCCGAACGGTATTTTCTCCGCATAAGCGAGAGTCTCGGTAGTCCGGACGAAAACCCATTGACGATGGGTATACTTAGAAAATTGAGACAGGACCTGGACGTTTATGAATCAGACGCAGACGAAAAAGAATCTCTGGCTTAAAGACCACGGCCGAAGTGTGACTTCGCAAGGGGGTGAGGATGGTATTCTCGAGAAAGTTCTTGAGGTTATCGGTGATACAGATCGGTGGTGCGTAGAATTCGGAAGCTGGGACGGCGAACATCTGAGTAACACCTATAATCTCATCAACAACAAAAACTACTCGGCGGTGCTGATCGAGGGAAGTCCGAGTCGATATAAAGATCTCGTCAAGAATTTTCGGGGGAATTCGAATGTCAGGACTGTTAATCGATTTGTCGGTTTCGAACCGAGTGATTGCCTATGCAATATTCTGAAGGAGACGGAGATCCCGAGGAACTTCGACCTGTTGTCGATTGACATCGATGGCAACGATTATCATGTGTGGGACGCCGCTCGAGAGTACCAACCGAAGGTAGTAATCATTGAGTTTAACGGAACGATTCCTAAATGCGTTGAGTTCGTACAACCCCGGGATATGGCAGTTACTCAAGGGACAAGTTTGCTTTCAATGATTAAACTGGCGAAGTCGAAAGGTTATGAACTCGTAACAGTCGAAACGTCGAACGCTATTTTCGTCGACAAACAGTACTTCGATCTTTTCAATATCGACGACAACTCGATTGAAACTCAATGGACGGATCAGTCGGCGATTACCCACATCTTTATCGGTTACGATGGCTCGATATTTTTGAGAGGATTCTGCCGTCTTCCGTGGCAAGGGATTGCTCTTAGGGAATCAATGGTACAGGTTCTTCCGCGTTGGGCAAGGAAGACATTTAAACGGCGAAATTTTCTGATGCGGAAACTGGCGAAATTTTATCGCTGTCGTTTGAAGGATTAATTAACCGAAAGTCACAGGACCAGGAATACTAACCTGAATAATTCACCAGTATTCTGCTGCGAACCGTAATCTCTGCTCAAATAAACTGATGGGCTTGAGTTCACACCTTAGTAGATGAAACTTCACTTTCACCGTGGCGCCTTCTCCAATCGTCTTATTATGCACGAGTTAAGTTCTCTCGCGACGAATCCCGTGAATTAATCAGGCTAACTGCCTGGTGGTAATAGCATGAGCGAGATCTGGGGGACGTAGGTAATAAGGACAAGCGCAACCAGCAGGCATGCCAGAAAAGAAAGCGATGCCATATATAGCGAGACAACGGGTTTCTTAAATCGGATGCTTGCGATGAATAGGTTCAAGCCCACCGGTGGTGTTATATAACCAATCCCGAGATTTGTAAGGAAGATTATCCCCAGGTGTACAGGATGAATGCCGTATTCCATCGCGATCGGACTGATTAACGGTACAATCAGTACTATTGCTGCGTAAATATCAATCATACATCCAACGATCAGCAGGAAGCAGTTCAGGGCAATCAAGAACGTGTACTTACTTGTCATTCGTGCACTGAAGTATTCCAGCATTCTCGTGGGAACTTCTTCGTCGATCAGGTAGCTAGTGACAGCCAAAGTCATCCCGAGAATAATCAGGATGCCTCCAACTAGAACGACACTTTCGCGGGCTATCCGCCCGATTTCGCCAATCCGGATATCGCGGTAAATGATAACCTCCACGATCAAGATATATGCTGCTGCAATAACCGCTGCCTCGCTGATCGCAAATGTGCCGCTGTAGATTCCACCCAGGACCAGAAACGGCAGAGGTACTTCCCACTTCGCGATCCAGAGGCTATCGATAAGTTCCCGGAACGAAAATCTCTGCCGTGGAATCTTGTTCTTGACAGCGTAGCACATTCCGTATAGCGACAGGAAAGCGATGATCATGAGGCCCGGCATGATCCCAGCGCGAAAGAGGTCATCGATGCTCGTTTCAGAAATAACACCGTACAGGATCACCGGTAAACTCGGCGCAAAAAGTAGCCCCAAGCTCCCGCCGGAGGTTATCAAACCAAGGCTGAATCTCTCGCTATACTGATCCTTCATCAAGGCCGGTAAAAGCAATCCCCCCAGCGCGACGATCGTGATGCCTGATGCGCCAGTGAGAGCGGTCAAAAAGGAACACGCTACGATTGTTACAATCGCCAAACCCCCGGGGACCCAACCCAGGAATGCCTTCGACAGCTGAAGGAGGCGTCGCGGTGCACCGCTATAGGTTAGAAGGTATCCTGCAAAGGCGAAAATTGGCAGGGTTTGGAGCAGTGGTTTGCTTGCGAGCTGGTAGAAATTGATTATGACCGCTTGAAGGTCTATCTCTGCGCGATAGTGGTTTACCAATGCGGATAATCCCATTACGGCAAACAACGGTGTACCGATGAGGGCAAAAACTATGATCAGCAACGTTAGTAAGATAATCATATCACTCCGATTCCCGCTTAAACCCAGAATGAAATTGAATCGCGCCTGCAATCAATAGCCGGACAGTCAATATAAAAAATCCAATTGGTAGGACGAGTTCGAACATCCATTCAGGTATAGAACTGAAAATGGCGGAGGGACCGGCATACTCCCTCTCATCTATCACGAATTTAATGCTTATCCATGTCAAAAGGCCGCAAATTCCTGCTGAGAGAAAGCTTGTACACGCGGCAATACGCGCCTTCCAGTGACTAGAAAGAACATGCGATATAATATCAACTGTGATATGTTTATTATCCTGAGTGGCAGCGCCCGCACCAAATAGCGCAAGCCATAAAACAAGTTGGCGGGATAACGGCTCGGTCCAAGTGACGCCGGTGCTGGAGAATGTGCGGAGAAGTATGGGCATAAGCCCGAGAATTATGATAGCAAATAAGACGATTCCGAAGAAGACTTCTTCGGTACGCCGGATAAATCGTAGCAGTCGATTTTCCTTCGGGCGTTCGTCCTGTGTATGTTTTTCGGCGGGTTCCATCCTGAGAAATATTAGTTCGCGTTTCGATACTTTGAAAGCAGTGATCGGAGATAGGTAAGAGTTTCTCTGGAGTAGGTACTTCCTGCTAACTCGTCAGCAACTTGGGTGCTGTACATCCTGAAACCTTCTAAGCCTGCATCTGTCAGGGAGATCGTTTTGATTCCCTTTTTCTCAAGTACGACTAAAGCTTCCTGATTCTGTTTCCTTATGGTATCGTTTAATTTCCCGAAACGCGCTTCGCAGAGTTTGCGAATAGTGTTTCTGGTGGTCTTCGGTATTTTATCCCATCTTTTCTTCACAACGAGGAAGGAACCAAAGGAGTAGGCGATTTTCGTGTCCAGTCGATTCTCGACGCCGGTAAACCATTGCATCGACAGCATCCCGACAGGCGGAGAAAAAACAGTGTCGATTAAACCGGTACGCAAAGCTGTCAATACATCACCGACTTGTGCGTAGATCGCATTGCTCTTCGCAACATTGAAAAACGTTTGACTAATAATATCGTCTTGGAGCAACCACGGCTTCGACTGTCTCAGGGATTGCATGTCCCTGACAACACTCGAGCTGAATACGAAACTGAATCCAATCTCCGGCCACCCGAGTACTTCGAATCCGCGACCTTCGCACTCTTTTCTGAGTATCGGCTCGATTTTCGGGAAGACGTGGTCGATTTCTTCGTAACTATCAAATATGAGGGGAAGCTGGAGTGCTACCGAGTTTTTGCAGACCAAGGAAAGCCCATTTCCAGTGAAGCCAGCGCCGTGTAGCTGCCGGATTCGCATCTTACGGACGACGGTCGCTTCATCGCCCTGGACGCCGCCCGGGTAACACTTGAACTTGACGTTCCCGTCCGTTCCGGTCAAAATTTCGTCGGCAAGAGTCTTGTATTGATTGAACCATACACTTCCCGTCGGGGCAAGGGTCGCGATCTTAAACACATATTTCGCAGTCTTGCGTCGGGGCTTTGCGTCGGTGGTATCAGCGCCGGCCAAAAACAAAA
Organism: Verrucomicrobiota bacterium; assembly: GCA_021772635.1. GTDB lineage: Bacteria > Verrucomicrobiota > Lentisphaeria > JABSQK01 > JAJFLO01 > JAJFLP01. Next base: position 8,789 of record JAJFLP010000030.1, read on the forward strand.
GCGCCGTCGCAAGTAGTGTGGTAAATATATTTATCATGGAATCGGGGGTTACATCGACTGCAAACAGTTCAGATTCGGGATGCCTTAGGGTAGATCACCCAAGGGGCTCCAATGGATACGTCGTCCCGCATGCGAGACCAACGCGACTCGTACAAGTTATACTGCAAGCGGTACCATTTTTGGATAGCTTCGAATTTATCAGTCAAGAATTCCCGAACGATTTTTCGTCCCGCATGCGGGACCATGCCTTTCGGTATAGTACCATTCAGCCGAATGATAGATCGACAAGAGATTGACAATGACACAACACAAGCCTGATCGATGCATCAATTTCGTTGCGAGAGCTTTTAGCTGGCCTGAGATCAACGAGTTACGAAGGTTGTACGGCCGAAGAAATATTGAAATATTTTAAGGTCTTACAACCTTCGTGACTCGTTGAGATTAGCCCTGATACATGCTCGCAGTAGAAACTTTGTGTATCGATCAGGCTAGAATAAATCTTCCATATTATCGAGCAAATATTGTGCCCGCTTTCTAGCGATTTCGTTAAGAAGACGAATATCCGGCCGAGTTTTTATATCAACGGAAAATAATTTTTCGAGAGTTTCCGAAAACAGGGTTTCATCGAGCAACGCCCGGGCGTAGTACTCTGCGTATGCGACGAACGGCACGAGATTATTCTCCCCGCCAAGCACAAATGCGCGTTCGAAATGTTTCTTGCTAAGCTCAAGATCTTGTCCCGCGCCACGTGGTTGAGCGGCGTAGAAGATACCAAAAAAAACATGGCCCGCTCCGTCGCTTATCGTTTCATCCAGTTCTACAGCTACTTTCATTAGTTCGAGTGCAAGCGGCAGATCCGCTATTGCCTCCATGGATTCGGAATGTGTTAGGATCCATCCCAGCCAAGTAGAGGCAATGGCAAAAACATGTGGGGCGTCGGCCACCTTAAATTTCCGCGTTGCGTCCTGAAACTTCAGGAAACTGAGACTCTCGAAGTCGGAGAAGGCCGGGTATCGGGTTAAAAGACGAAATGCGTATCCTTTGGACTGCTCGTAGAGTCTTGCGGCTCGCGGTTCATCTTCGGGATCTAACAGAAAAGCCTGGCAGTACGCAGAGTATCCAGAAGTTGCAGCATACAGGAGTTCTTTGTCCTTCGGGGCCGCTTGGAGTAGACTATCTATCCCGATGAGTACCGTAGGAAAGGCTTGTTTAACCAACTCAGGGTCAGATTGTCTGTTTAACGACGCGACTACATTGCCGAATGGATCGGATATGAAGGAGTGCGGAATGCCGGTTAACGACTTGCAGGAGCAGAGTAAAGACAGGCTTAGTATAGCGTATAGTGCAGGAAGGAGTCTTCTAATATGGGTGTAAAGTATAATCATTGTGAACTACCACGTAAAATCTTGAGCTGTCGCTAATTTCGAAAATTGAAATAGTTAGTCGCGAATCTCAGATCTTTAGTGATCGGAATGCACTGCCTCTATTTGTCGCCTTCCGGAGGTTGTACCTTTGGTTCACTGCCGACGTCCGGATCAGAGACTCGCGCCGTTGCGTCAACTTTGTCTTGTTCCTCTGACGTGCCCTTTTCTTCTGCGACGTCTGATTCATCAGACGCTCTGGTATCACCGTCCGAATCAGTGATTGCCGACTCATCGACTGTTGCAGGTACGTCAATATCAGCAACTGCCGCGTCGTTTTTCGGCTCCGTTGCAGTATCTTCTGTGTTATCATTGACGTCTACGGAATCGGAAGGTTCCATGGATGCATCATTCGAATCCACGTCCGCTCTATCTTCCTGTCTTTCGGAAGTATCGGTAACTTTCGGTGCGGAAGGCTCTGGTTTGATATCCGTATTAGGTTCGTCACCAACGACTTCTGACACGTCTTCTTCAACCGGGGAAGCGGCTTCCGAAACTTTGCTCTCATCCGCAACTCGATCTGTCTCCGTTTCGTCGACTACCGCGTCAACGTCTTCGGCAACAACACTTTCCTCAGTCAGGGGCGCGTCCGGTTCTTTGGTCTCGTGGGCGGCTTCTGCTTGCGCATTGCTATCGTCGGCTGCGACATCGGCGTCGTCCGCTTGGCTGTCTCCGGCCACGACTTCGATATCTATATCAGGTGTAGTTTCCGGGCTGGAGTCGGAAGCGGTCATCTCTTCGGCGACGGTCTCGATCACGTCAGTTTCCGCTGCGACAGGTGCCTTGGCCTTTGGGCTTTGTACATCGTCCGTAAGAAATTCGATGTAACACATTGGTGCCCCATCTCCCCGACGCGTCTCAAGGCGGACTATTCGTGTATACCCGCCCGTTCTATTCGAGTATCGCGGCGAAATTTCGCTAAATAATTTGCGAACGGCATCGACATTATGTAACTTCGCGATCGCACGGCGTCTGTGATGCAGGGTCCCGGATTTCCCGAGCGTAACCATCTTCTCCGCGTGTCTACGAACTTCTTTCGCTTTTGTCAAAGTCGTTCGGATCCGCTCTTCAAAAATCAACGAGCAGACTTGATTTCGGACGACTGCACGAACGTGGTCAGGCCTGCGACCGATCTTAAATACATGTTTTCGATGGCGCATTGGTCGCTAATCCTCTTGAAATTTACGTTTCTTTTCGAAGTCTCTCTGCAACGTAATCCGGACCGTCTCGGGAACCTCCATATTAAGCTCCAAACCGATCTCCTGTACTTTCTCTCGTAGCTCTGTCAACGATTTTTGACCGAAATTCCGATATTTCAGCATCTCTACTTCAGATCTCTGGACAAGTTCTCCCAGCGTCCGTATGTCCGCGCTATTGAGACAATTTTGGGCACGTACCGAGAGCTCGAGGTCGTGAACACTTCGCATCAGCTTTCGGAGCAGCGCCTCGTCTTCGGCATTCGTAATCAAGGATGTGACGTCGTCCTCATCGCTCTTGCCGTCGCCGCCCACGAAAACGCTCAAGTGATCGAGTAAAATTCGGCCAGCTTGTTTCACAGCGTCCGGGGGAGTGATTCGTCCGTCCGTCCAGACTTCCAGCTCAAGTTTGTCATAATCAGTTCGTTGGCCAACACGGCAGTCGTGAACGCTGTATGCGACGCGGCGAACGGGACTAAAGAGGCAGTCAATCGGAATGACGCCGATCGGTTGGTCTTCCCGCTTATTATCTTCAGCCAACTTGAATCCGCGGCCCTTATTAATCTCCATCTCAATTCGTAATTCACTTTCTTTGTCGAGTGTGCAAAGAAGCTGCTTCGGATTCAGTATTTTCGTTACACTGTCACCCTTGATATCTTTCGCTGTGACCTCGCCCGCTTTAGTTACCTGGAGCTCCAATTTTCGTGGGAGATCGCCGGAGCATTGAAATCGAACCTTCTTGAAATTCAGGACTATATCGGTGATATCTTCTATAACGCCGGGAATCGAGCTGAACTCATGCGGAATGCCGTCGATCCGAATCGAAGATACCGCGATGCCCTCAAGTGAGGACATTAAAACCCGGCGCATAGAGTTTCCAAGCGTGTGGCCGAAGCCCTTTTCTAGTGGTTCCGCTACAAACTTAGCGTAATCGTCAGTTTCGCTGTCAGTATCGACAGTTAGCTGATTTGGCATGGCAAATTTCTCTACTACAGCTGGCATAAATAACCTCCAGAATATGTTTAGTACGTATTTTTGAAACTGAAATTACGATAAAGGCGTTCTTGCCAGATCGAGGCTGACCGTTACGTAATTTTTGGGTGGGAGTCGGGTAGTTGTGTGAATGTTATTTTGAATACAACTCGACGACAAGCTGTTCATTTGCGACGGATTGTATATCTGATCGGATTGGGGATCGCAACATTTGTCCCTTAAGCTGTTCCTTATCGACGGCGACCCATTCCGGGACTTTATCTTTGCTACTGTCTTCGAAATACCTTTGAATCAATGCTCTAGATTTTGCGGAATTCTTCCCGGTAATCTCGTCGTTCTCGCGCAGAATAAACGATGCGACGTTTACCCGTCGGTCATTAATCTTGATGTGTCCGTGGCAAATGAGTTGTCGCGCGGCGTCGCGTGTTGGCGCCATCCCCATCCTAAAGATAACGTTATCCAGTCTTGACTCTAAGAGAATCAGAAGATTGTCGCCCGTGATGCCCTTTTTCCGTTGTGCTTTCGCGAAAAATACACGAAACTGACGTTCACGAAGCCCGTACGTGTATTTTAATTTCTGTTTCTCCGTTAGCTGTAAACCGTAATCGGAAACCTTTTTTCTACTCTTCTTGACGCCGTGGATTCCAGGGGCGTTTGGCCGTTTTGCCAATAATCTGTCGAATTTGGGATTTTCGTAAATGTTCATGCCAAAGCGGCGAACAATTTTTCCACGTGGGCCTGTAAAACGTGACATTATAAATGTTTACTCCGTTATATAAGCGAATCTAGCCGTTCGGCATTTGATCCGGTTTACTAATCCGAATTTCGTAATGGTTGACGTGAGCAGACGGTCTGAGTGAAAAGTTTCAGACTTCGCGGTTAACGACGCAAGATTATACTCTACGTCGTTTCGGTGGTCTGCATCCGTTATGCGGTACAGGTGTGACGTCTCGAATTGCCGTCACGTTCAATCCTGCGGCTATGACGCCGCGAACAGAAGACTCTCTACCGGCGCCCGGGCCCTTTATTTCAACTTCAACTTCGTTCATTCCATAGGACATTGCACGTTTTGCGGCCTCGACAGCGATCATCTGGGCAGCGTACGCCGTACTTTTGCGTGATCCCTTGAAACCCACTTTTCCTCCCGATGCCCAAGCAACCACGTTGCCGGCCATATCCGAAATGTATACCTTCGTATTGTTAAAAGTGGCATGAACGTGAACGACGCCACGGGTGACGTTCACAATTTTCCCTTTGGTCCCCTTCTTACGTTTAATAGGGGACAGCACCATTTTACTGACGTCATCTGCGAGGATATCTGAAACCATTGCCTAAACCTCCTTAAACTACCCTTTTGCTAATTTCCTCGTGGCCTTATCGCGAATCGCTCCGACTGTACGCTTGGAGCCTTTTCGCGTCCGCGCATTGGTTTTCGTTCGCTGACCGTTAACGGGAAGTCCGCGCTTATGGCGGAGCCCGCGATAACTTCCGATCGACATTAGACGTCGAATGTCTTGCGACACCTGTCGACGAAGATCACCTTCGACAACGTAGTTATCCTGTATAACTGAATTTAATTGGCCGACATCGGATTCCTTTAACGTGCTTACTCGGATCTCCGGATCGAAGTTGCAGCGTTTGCACAGTTCAAGTGCTTTGGTCGGACCGATACCGTATATATAGGTTAAGGAAATCTTTAATTTTTTATTGGCCGGTATATCGACACCTACGATTCTAGGCATAAAACCTGATCCTCTCTCTTATGAATTCGGGTGTAGCACGTTAATCGTAAAGAAGTTTGCTACCGTAGCAGACGGGAAATAACGTTCAGCCGACATTAGTTTACCCTTGCCGTTGTTTATGCCTGGGATCTTTACAAACTACTCTGACGATACCGTGGCGTTTAATGATCCGGCAATTGACACATCTTCTTTTGACTGAGGCCCTGACTTTCATTTTTCTCGGATTGCTCGTTTTCTGTTATTAACAAAATTTATCAGGCCCTAATAACTGCCCAGATCGTATTGTCTCACTCGCAGTTTGCAATTAAGGCTCGGAAAAGCGGAAAAATATCGAAAAACTTTTACCATAGTCAGCCCAACACGTTGTGTAAATCTGTAAATGAAAATTTAATCTAATTTTTTCGATAAATAATGCGGCCCTTCGTCAGGTCATACGGCGACATCTCCAAAGTAACGCCGTCGCCCGGGAGAATTCGAATAAAATGGAGACGCATTTTACCACTAATATGCGCTAAGACTTCGTGTCCGTTCTCTAATTCGATCTTGAACATCGTGTTGGGTAACAGTTCTTTTACTATCCCATCTACTTTTATACACTCTTCAGCCAAGTTAATACCTCCGGTTCGCTTTCGGTTATTAATATCATGTGCTCGAAGTGTGCCGATAGACTGCCGTCAATCGTGCGTACCGTCCAGCCATCACTATCGATAGTTACTTTGTGTGAACCGATGTTGACCATAGGTTCCAATGCGAGCACCATGCCCGGGCGCAATTTCTCCCGCGATTTTTTCGTGGGGTAATTGGGGACTTCAGGAGGCTCATGCAGTTTTACCCCGCATCCGTGCCCTACGAAGTCTTTCACAACACTGAATCCCTCCCGGACCACTGTTCTCTGAACCGTCTCCCCGATATCTCGCGTCGTTCTATCCGCGGTCGCTACGTCGATCGCATCAAAAAGACTTTTCTCCGTGACAGCCAGCAATTTTGCCGCCGTCCCGACTGGAGGCCCAACGCTAACCGTTCGCGCGGTGTCTCCGATGAAACCGTTTAGGTTTATACCGACATCAAGGCTGACCAAATCCCCCATCTGAATAATTCTATTGGCACGACCGATTCCGTGGACGACTTCGTCGTTAACAGATATGCAAATATGTGCCGGGAACCCGTGGTAATTGTAAAATGCACTTTCTCCGCCGGCTTTTTCTATTTCATTCTGTCCCAGTTGATCGATATCCAGAGTACTGAGTCCGGGTCGAATACTGTTGCAGAGGAACTCAAGGATCTCGCCAGCCTGTCGGGCGGCCTTTCGAATTCCAGCGACTTCGTGCTCTGAATGTATGACATAGTTCCGTTTGGCCATGGTCTTCGGCGTGCGAATCGAACTCTCTTTCGCAGGTAGGAAAATTCATTTGTAAAATACTAATTTTCAGGGAAAGTATTCGCCCGGAATCAATATGGTACGAACGCACCGGTTTTGGGTAAACGCATAAACTAACGTATTTCGCTGTCAAATCAACCCGGATCGCGCCTGTATTTACGGTTGCTGATTTCTATAATCGCGCGGGTGGGGCGACGGAACTGGTTTTCGAGGACGAAGGAGCCGCATTCCGGTTAGAGCCGACAGGGGTATGGGCGGCGGAGAATAAGACTGTTTTCGGGACGAGAACCTCTAAATTGCTCGGGGTAGGACAATCAGGTTGAATCACCGCCACGAACCATGATTATCTTCCCGGTTCGCACCATCTCAACGATTTTGTATTTATTCATCATCGTATGCAGGGCGTCCAGTTTGTCCGTGTTCCCAGTCGCCTGGATCATCAAGGTGTCATCGTCGATGTCAACCGTTTGGCATTTAAAATGTTCTGAAATTTGGAGTATCTCGGTTCGCGTCTCCGGTGGGCACTGGACCTTAATAAGCACCAACTCTTTTTCTACGGTGATTTCGCCGGTGTGATCCTTGGCATGAATAACGTCCACTAGCTTGTCTATCTGTTTGATGATTTGTTCCAGTGTATTCATATCTCCACTGGCAGTAATGCTCATCCTCGAGAAGCGCTCGTCATGTGACGGTGAAACAACGAGGCTATCGATATTGTATCCGCGTCGTGCGAAAACCAGGGCAATACGGATCAGTACGCCAGGTTTATTGTTCACAAGCAAACTAATGGAATGTGAATCTTGTTTGATTGTTGCCATTTTAAGTGCTCCCAACGGGTTTAGCTAGTTTGTGTTTTGGGGGTTCCAAAACCATGTCTGAATAAGGTTGGCCGGACGGCACCATTGGAAACACGTTGTCCTCTTTCTCAACCTCAGCATCGACAACACAAGGGCCATCAACGTAGTTCAGAGCCTTGGTGAGAACGCGCGCGACATCCGCATTCCTCTTTATCCGGAATCCTTTTGCACCATACGCCTCTGCCAGTTTAACAAAATCCGGGTTGCCTTCTAAATCGACCCCTGAATAGCGATTGTCAAAGAATAGTGCTTGCCACTGTCTGACCATTCCGAGGTACCGATTGTTTATGATTAATATGGTGATCGGAAGCTTATTTAGCACAGCGGTAGATAGCTCCGCCAATGTCATTTGAAACCCTCCGTCGCCGACTATTGCGACCACCTGTTTATCCGGGTACGCGAGCTGAGCCCCGATCGCTGCCGGAAATCCGTAGCCCATCGTGCCGGCACCGCCTGAGGTCAACCAATGCGATCTATACAAGGTCTTACAGAACTGCGCCGCCCACATTTGATGTTGACCAACGTCGGTAGTGAGAATCGCCTCACCTTGAGTTAGCCGGTCCAGTTCGTCCAAGACAAATTGCGACTTCAGTCCACCTTGCTTTTTATAAGCTAGCGGATATTTCTTTTTCCACTTGTCGATCTGCTTGATCCATTCGGTGGTATCGCCAGGACTAATGACCGTATTTAGCTCCTCTACTACGTGTCGCGCGTCGCCCTGAATACAGCAATCCGGGCGAATAACCTTATTGAATTCAGCATCGTCGATATCCACGTGAATTTTTACAGCGTTTTCGCAGAACACTTCAGGTTTGCCGATAATTCGATCGTCCCAGCGCGATCCAATTGACATGATTAAATCACAATCTTTCACCGCAAAATTGGCATATGCGGTGCCATGCATGCCAAGCATGCCAACGCTTAGTCGGTGATTCTCCGGGAATGCACCTTTTCCGAGCAACGTATTTGTCACCGGGATATTCATTTTTTCCGCTAATATCCTAATAGCTTTGCCCGCATCCGAGATAAGTGCCCCATGCCCGATTAGTAACAGTGGCCGTTTCGCCTTATTAAGGAAGTCAGCTGCCCTGGCGATCTTTGCGGAGTCACCGTGCGTTGGGATCTTGTATCCGGGAAGCTGCATTTCCACATTGTAATCCGGTTCGAACGTGGCGACTGCAATATCTTTCGGAACGTCGATTAAAACCGGGCCTGGCCGGCCTGTCTCCGCTAGGTAAAACGCTTCTTTCATGATCCGGGGAATGTCCTGCACGTCTCTGACTAGGTACGAATGTTTTACGACCGGATACGATATTCCAGACACATCCGCTTCCTGAAAAGCGTCCAATCCGAGGTTCGGAGTGATGGTTTGACCGCAAATTACGACGAGCGGGACCGAGTCCATATGTGCCGTCATGATTCCGGTTATCGTATTCGTCGCACCGGGGCCTGACGTTACCAGGACCACCCCTGCCCTTCCAGTAGATTTCGCATAGCCATCCGCCATATGCGTCGCTCCCTGTTCGTGGCGAACCAGTATCAGTTTAATCGGCGAGTCTAGGAGCGCGTCGAATATCGGCATGTTCGCTCCCCCCGGATAACCGAATATAAACTCTACATTGTGTTGCTGGAGGCACTCGATTAGCGCATGCGCCCCATCTCTGATTTTAGTCGGCATAAGTTATTCCTCTTCTTGAAGTCTGTGGATAATATCGTAAATTATGTCGTTTATTCGGATTAATGACAGGTGTTTGCTTTGAAAATCTAATTATTGGAAGCGCTTTTAATTGCTAATTAGATAACTTCGTAATAAAATGTCAGCTATTGCACTATTGTCGCCCGGTTGTTTGTGAAGATGTGTCGAAAAAACGTAAACTATAATAAAGTTATAAGTAAGTCAATAATTCATGGCGATAAAACTGGAAAATAAACGTTAAAGTATAAATTTTGATACGGGCCGCTTTGTGAAAATCGGGGAAAAGTCCGCATATATCTAAAACGGAGAGCGTATGGTTCACTATTCAGAAGATGAAAGTCGGTCTTATTTGATCGCTGAGTTGCCGGAGCGCGAACGGCCGCGAGAACGGCTATTAGAAAAAGGGAGCGATGCATTATCCGAGATCGAATTGCTTGCGATTGTTCTGAAGACAGGACCACGCGGGAAGTCAACGTTGGATCTAGCGAAGGACGTATTGCAACACTTCAACGGAAGTATCGTGGAATTAGCGTCTGCGACGCCGGTCGAACTCACGCGAGTGAACGGCATCGGTAAGGCGAAGTCGGCGGAGCTAAAGGCGACGTTCGCGCTCGGCGCGAGGCTCGCGAGTCACATAATAGCGGAAAAGGATAAGATAACGTCTCCAAGTGAAGCGGCGGAATATCTTCGCGAGTCGTTTCGCGGGAAGAAACAGGAGGAGCTACGAGTTTTATTACTCGACACGAAGAACAGTGTGATTAAGAACGAACTGGTAACTGTCGGGTTGTTAGACCGCGGCCAGGCTCACGCGCGAGAAGTTTTTCGATCGGCTATTCATCATAGCGCGGCGAAGATCATACTGGCGCACAATCATCCGTCAGGTGACCCCACACCGTCTAAACAGGACGTAAAATGCACCGAGGGTCTGCGGTCCGCAGGGGCGCTACTGGGAATCGAAGTCGCCGACCACATAATAATGGGGAGTCGCACCGAAAGTCGAGCGGTAGACTATTTTAGTTTTCGAGAGGGCGGCCTGATTAGCTGAAATCCGGGTTGATTGGTTGCCTTTGACGGCATTTTACGATTCTAAAATCGGATTTACGTGAGAGTTTTGTTGGATTTTGGCGACGGGGTCGAGTTGCAATTAGTCCGTGGTTATTTATTATTAAGTGTGTAAAAGTTTTATATTATGTCCCCATCGTCTAGTGGCCTAGGACACCGGGTTCTCATCCCGGCAACACGGGTTCGACTCCCGTTGGGGATACCATCTTTCCTCTAATTCTAGATAATCGCCGACGGTAATGTGAAGCAAATCTTTTGCGCCCTTTCGATTAACTTTCCAGTTTTCGCCGCGGCTCAACTAACGCTGGCGTCCGGTTTTGAATAATCGAATCTGCCGAATAATTACCTTCCCTTGCACCATAGGGCGATCCTCCGCCGCAACGGCCTCAGGCTTTAATTCACTAAACTGAGCGCGATTCCAGCGTGCTCAAAGAATTTCATGAATGCAATAAGCTCAAATAATACGGAGAGTAAGGTGCTGATTTTGGTCGGTTTCGCGTCGGTTGGAAAAACAGTGACCGGGCGTGCGCTTGCAGATCGGTTGGGCTGGGAGTTCCGGGATCTTGATCGCGAGATCGAGTCGTCGTTTGCGGCGAAGCATGGGGACCGATTATCTTGTCGTCAAATTTTTCGTCGCGACGGAGAAGCCGCTTTTCGACAGTTGGAACAAAAGGTTTTACTAGAGATGGGATTTGACAATGACACAATTCTCGCGACAGGTGGCGGTACGATTACGAAAGCGGAGAATTGCAGGATCTTATCAGGTCTCGGTAAGATAATTTACTTAAGAATCACCCCCGAGGTGTTATTCTGTCGGATGACGGAAAAGGGGCTCCCTGCGTTTATGGACGACGATCCGACTCTGCGAAACCTGCAAACCATTTACGCCGTGCGCGCGCCGATATTTGAACAATTATCTGACTTCGAATTGGATACGAGCGATATCACCGTTGCCCGTTCGGTTGAGCTGCTGGAAGACATGGTGTCGGTTTAAAATGATTGCGGCGCCCCGAGTTCCAGGGCGCCGCAAGTTACAGCATTTATGGTCAGTATTGGGGATTAATAGCCCATGCCACCCATGCCACCCATGCCACCCATACCGCCGCCACCGGCTGGGGCGCCGCCGCCTGCCGATTCTTTTTCAGGGGCATCGGTTATAAGGCATTCGGTGGTAAGCAGAAGGCCAGAGATCGACGCTGCGTTCTGAAGCGCGGACCTGGTAACCTTTGTAGGATCGATGATCCCAGCTTTGAGCATATCAACATAGCTGTCGGTTGCCACATCGAATCCATTATTGCCGCTCTTACTAAGAACTTCCTGAACAACAACCGCTCCTTCGAGCCCGGCGTTAGCAGACAAGGTTCGCAGCGGCTCAGCGATAGCGCGCTTAATGATATTGATACCAACAGCTTCGTCGCCAACCAGCTTTAATGAACTGAGAACTTTTCCTGCTCTCAGAAGCGCGACTCCCCCGCCAGCTACGATACCTTCTTCTACAGCTGCGCGTGTTGCATGCAACGCATCTTCGACACGGGCCTTTTTCTCTTTCATCTCTGTTTCAGTCGCTGCGCCGACACTAATAACCGCAACACCGCCAGCTAATTTTGCCAGGCGTTCCTGTAACTTTTCGCGATCATAGTCGGAAGTCGTCTCTTCAATCTGACGACGTATCAGCTTCACGCGACCGGCGATACTCTGCTGCGAACCGGCACCTTCGACAATCGTCGTGTTGTCTTTGTCGATGGTAATCCGTTTTGCGTTTCCGAGCTGCTCGGTGGTGACGTTTTCAAGTTTGAAGCCGAGGTCTTCTGTGATGCACGTGCCTCCGGTAAGAATCGCGAGATCCTCCAGCATTGCCTTCCGACGATCGCCGAAACCCGGGGCCTTTACCGCACAAACTGGTAATGTCCCGCGCAACTTATTTACGACAAGTGTCGCAAGAGCTTCTCCCTCTACGTCTTCTGCAATAATAAGGAGAGGCTTACCTTGTTTCGCCACCGTTTGCAATAGCGGCAGGAGGTCCTGGAGGCTACTGATCTTCTTTTCGTGAATCAGAATCAGACAATCTTCCAGCGCGCATTCCATCGCTTCATTGTCAGTTACGAAGTAAGGAGACAGGTAACCTTTGTCGAATTGCATACCCTCAACGACATCCAGGGTCGTTTCAATGCTTTTTGCTTCTTCGACCGTGATTGTCCCGTCTTTTCCGACTTTGTCCATTGCGTCGGCAATTATCTCACCAATTGTACTGTCGGAATTTGCAGATATCGTTGCGACCTGTGCGATTTGTTCGCGATCCTCAACAGATTTGCTGAGTCTTGCGAGTTCGCCGACGATGCTTTCGACAGCCTTGTCGATCCCGCGCTTCAGTCCCATCGGATTGGCTCCTGCGGTCACGTTCTTAAGCCCTTCCTTGAATATTGCTTCAGCCAGTACCGTTGCGGTGGTGGTTCCGTCTCCTGCTACATCAGATGTTTTACTCGCGACTTCGCGAACCATCTGAGCGCCCATATTTTCATAAGCGTCTTCTAGTTCGATTTCCTTAGCTACTGTGACGCCGTCTTTCGTAACAGTCGGAGATCCGAATTTCTTGTCAAGAACAACGTTTCGGCCCTTAGGTCCTAATGTCGCTTTGACGGCCTTGCTCAATTTCTGAACACCAATAAGCAAGCTTTTTCTTGCGTCTTCACTGAATGATAGTTGTTTCGCACTCATACGAATTTCATCCCTTTCTTTTCTGATTAACGTTTACGTTCAATAATGTTGAGATTTTACCTTGCGTAATCAATGCATTCTATGCGTTATTTTACGATCGCAAGAATGTCGCTTTGGCTCAATATCTTGTATTCCGATTCGTTATGTTTGATATCCGTTCCACCATACTTCGAGGTTAAGACGACATCGCCAACCTTTACCTCAAACGGAATTTTTTTTCCATTGTCATCTAACTTTCCGGATCCCAATGCGATGACCTTGGCTTCCTGTGGCTTTTCCTTGGCGCTGTCAGGAATTACAATCCCATTTTTGATTTGTTCGGTTTCTTCGATCGCTTCGACAAGAACGCGATCACCCAGCGGTTTGATACTCATACTACTTCTCCTTGTGTTTGGTTATTTGGGTTAAGATTTTTGATAGATAGTAAACTGACGAACTAGACTGCTTTGAAAATTAAGTATTCCAGGGATTCCGAACAATAATTCGAATGCGGTTAGTATCCAAGATCCGTAGTTATTCATCCTGTACGAGTGTCGGTTATTTACTTTCCTTTTTCCTCGTCGACCATGTCGAAATCCGCGTCGATAACCTCTGCGTCATCACCGGCGGCTGACTTTGATGAAGATGTTTCGGCTTGACCCTCTGTAGGGCCAGGCTGACCGTCACCGGCAGCTGTTTCACTTTGGGCGTTCTTGTAGAGTTCCTCAGCGAATTTTTGCATCTTGCTTTGGAGACCGTCCATGACCGATTTCATTTTATCGGTATCATCGTCTTTGATTGCATCCTTCAATGCCTCAATATCTTTTTGGACGGGTTTCTTAATCTCGTCAGGAATCTTGTCACCCTGTTCTGTTAGTTGTTTCTCTGTCTGATACACAAGGGAGTCAGCCTGATTCTTGATCTCGATCTTTTCTTTCTTAACTTTATCTTCCTCTGCATGCGCTTTCGCGTCGTTAATCATACTTTCAATTTCACCGTCACCGAGTCCGGAGTTGGCTGTGATCGTTATCTTCTGAGTCTTGCCGGTGCCCAGATCTTTAGCAGAAACGTTGAGTATCCCGTTTGCGTCTATATCGAACGCAACTTCAATCTGAGGGACGCCGCGCGGGGCTGGAGGAATGCCATCCAGATGAAATCGACCGATACTCTTGTTATCACCGGCCATATCTCGTTCCCCTTGGAGAACGTGGATTTCGACAGAAGGCTGATTATCACTTGCGGTGCTAAATACTTCCGTCTTCTTAGTTGGTATCGTTGTATTTCTTTCGATCAGCTTTGTCGTCACGCTACCCAGTGTTTCGATACCCAGCGATAAGGGAGTAACGTCCAGAAGAAGTACGTCATCGACGTCACCGGCCAAAACACCGCCTTGGATCGCGGCTCCGAGCGCAACGACTTCATCCGGGTTGACGCCTCTGTTCGGGTCTTTTCCAAAAATGGAACCAGCCACTTCAATGACTTTGGGCATCCTTGTCTGGCCGCCGACAAGGATCACTTCATCGATATCGGATGCTGACGAATCACCGTCCTTAAGGCAGCTCTTACATGGCGCGATCGTGCGGTCTACCAATCCATCCGTAACTTCCTCTAATTTCGCTCTCGTCAGCGTTTGCGTTAGATGTTTCGGCCCGGACGCGTCGGCGGTAATAAATGGCAGATTTATCTCGGAGCTGGGACTGCTGGAAAGCTCACATTTCGCTTTCTCTGCGGCTTCTTTCAATCTTTGCAACGCCATCGGGTCTGTTCTTAGATCAACAGTGTTGTCTTTTTTGAAGCCTTCGACCAACCAGTCGATGATGGCCTCATCAAAATCATCTCCACCGAGGTGTGTATCCCCATTCGTAGACTTTACCTCGAATACACCATCGCCCAGTTCGAGGATCGAGACGTCGAACGTACCACCGCCAAGATCGTATACGGCAATTTTCTCGTCAGATTTCTTGTCGAGACCATAGGCAAGTGCAGCGGCAGTAGGTTCGTTAATGATTCGGCGCACATTCAGTCCGGCAATGCGTCCCGCATCTTTTGTCGCCTGGCGTTGACTATCATTGTAATAGGCGGGTACGGTGATGACCGCCTCCGTCACTTTATCCCCAAGATATGCCTCGGCATCAGTTTTGAGTTTAGATAGGATCATCGCGGAAATCTCAGGTGGGGAATAGGTCTTATCGTCCACTTTCACGTGAGCATCGCCATTTTTGGCTTCCACGACTTCATACGGGACCAAACCAATTTCGTGCGCCACTTCGCTATACTTGCGTCCCATAAAACGCTTAATCGAGAACACCGTTCCTTTCGGGTTCGTAACTCCCTGGCGTTTTGCAGTTAAGCCAACCAGTCGCTCGCCACTTTTAGTAAAGCCGACCACGGACGGCGTCGTTCGCTGACCTTCAGCATTCGGTATAACCACGGACTCCCCGCCCTCCATGACCGCAATGCATGAATTCGTCGTACCCAAGTCTATTCCTAAAATTTTTCCCATTGCCTGTAATCTCCTTACAAAAGCTCGCCGAATTATTGATCTAAAATTAATTTCTGCAAATCGTATACTGAACGAGCCGTGCAGTTAACGTGCCAACTTCGAAATATTGATGTTATCCAATTTATAATTAATTAGTTATGTAATATTCATTGATTCGCCAAGTCTTAACTTCTTTCCATAACTGTCACACTGTGCCATTAAACGTCGCGCTACGCTGAGACAAAAAGGCGCAGTTCTTAGAATTTCGCGTTCTTGGGTGTCCGCGGGTATGGAATAACGTCGCGAATATTGGCCATACCAGTGCAGAATTGGACGATTCTTTCGAAGCCCAAACCAAACCCCGCGTGCGGGACTGTTCCAAACCGCCGGAGATCCATATACCACCAATATTCATCTTCTTTTTGCTTAAGTTCAGCCATTCTTTTTTTTAGTATATCCATGCGCTCTTCGCGTTGACTTCCACCGATGATCTCCCCGATATTCGGTAGCAACACGTCCATTGACGCAACGGTTTTATTGTCATCGTTGACACGCATATAGAAGGGTTTAATCTCTTTCGGGAAGTCAGTGACAATCACGGCTGACTTAAATTCCTGTTCAGTAAGGAAACGCTCGTGTTCGGACTGTAGATCGGTTCCCCAGTCGACGGGAAATTCGAAAGCCGTGTTTGACCGGAGCAGGATTTCTATGGCCTCAGTATAGGTAACTCTGGTAAAGTCAGTCGACGTAGTATCGGACAGTCGTTGGCATAACGAGTTATCTATCCTGTTATCAAAAAACGCGATGTCCTCGGAGCAATTCTCGCGCACATAGGATACCAGATATTTCACAAACTCCTCTGCTAATGTCGCGTCATCGTTGAGGTCGGCAAACGCTATTTCCGGTTCAATCATCCAGAACTCAGCTAAATGCCGACTGGTATTCGAGTTCTCGGCTCGGAATGTGGGGCCGAACGTATAGACTTTTCCAACGGCGCACGCGTAGGTCTCCGCCTCTAGTTGGCCGCTGACTGTCAAGTTAGCGTTAAGATCAAAGAAGTCGTCTTCGGCCTTGATTCGAACATTGGGCGCATCGATAAGTGATTTCAGATCGATTGTTGTGAGATGAAAGGCGTCGCCCGCGCCCTCGCAGTCGCTCGTCGTAATTATAGGTGTATTGAGATAACAAAACCCCTTATTCTGGAAGAATTGGTGGGTAGCGAAACTCAGTGCGCTGCGGACCCGGGTGACGGCTCCGAACGTATTCGTTCTGGCACGCAGATGACTAACCTCTCGGAGTTTCTCGAAAGAAACGCGTTGTTTCTGTAGCGGGTAACTGGTCGGATCGCAGAATCCATAAACCTTAATCTTTGTAGCGCGTAGTTCGACGTTTTGACCGGCTCCGGATGATTGGAGCAGTTCTCCGGTTGCTTTTAACGATGCTCCAGGGAATAAGTTAACGACTTCGGCGTCATAATTTTCCAGAGATTTGTCCGCTACGATCTGCAGGTTACGCAAACAGGAACCGTCATTAATTTCCAAGAACGAGAAGCCGCCTTTCGAGTCGCGACGTGTCTTGAGCCAGCCTTCGACCACGACGGTTTTTCCAAAAAGGGGCGAGTCAAGCGAGGATTTAACTGAAAAATTCGTCATTGTAGAACTCCTGTATTTTTAGTACCGAGGCAACCATTAATTACTGTCCATTACAAACAGTCTGAGACTATGTTCCAGAACTTCGTAAAAACAAATTGTCAGGACCACGGCAATGGTCTCGAAAAAAGCTAATTAAACGCTTGTAAGAACTTGGTGCATTATTAACTTAAGCGGGAAATATACCGGCAGTCGAGAATATTAAGATTCTTTGAATGACCATATATCTAACCTGTCCCAGAATGAAGGTGGCATGAGTGGCGAATTCATCAATTGACAAATTTATGGCGCTCTACGAAGGAGAAGGCCTAACGTTCGACGACGTGTCGTTGGCGACGCAGTATACAGATTTTCCTCCCTCTGAGGCGTCGCTCAAGTCGAAATTCAGTCGTAACATTGATTTAAGTATCCCGTTCGTCAGTGCGGCGATGGACACAGTGACGGGTTCGGTAATGGCGATCACCATGGCGTTGTCCGGTGGGATCGGTGTTATCCACCGCAATAACACGCAGGAGGAGCAGGCGGAGGACGTTCGAAAAGTTAAGAAATATCTGAACGGATTGATAGAGACTCCTGTTGTCTTTAATAGGAAAATCCAGGTTTCTGAGCTCCTCTCGGAGAAAGAGAAGCGCCAGCATAATTTTTCTGGTTTCCCTATTGTAGACGATGGCGGGATTTTATGCGGAATCATAACTGCGAAGGACATGAAATTTCTGCGGGAAGGTTCGATTCCAGTCGAACAGGCCATGACGAAGGAGGTGGTTACCGGCGCTGTCGGGACGACCTTGGTCGAGGCCTTCGAAAAGATGCTTGAACACAAGGTGGGCAAGCTACCAATCATAGACGACGGCGGGTGTCTGCAAGGTCTGTATAGTTTTCACGATGTCAAGAGTTTGATAGAGAATAATGAGCCTGATATAAATCGGGATCAGTACCACAAGCTTCGGGCCGCGGCAGCGATCGGGCCGGACGATTATGAGCGCGTAGGAGTCCTGGTGGACGCGGGGGTGGATGTTCTTGTCATTGACACCGCGCATGGACATACAAAGAACGTAATCTCAATGGTCCGCCACCTGAAAAAGAACCACGCAGAAGTTGACGTGGTCGCGGGGAATATAGGAACCGGCGACGCTGCAGCAGACCTAGTTGACGCCGGCGCGGATGCGGTGAAAGTGGGGATCGGCCCGGGATCGATTTGTACGACGCGCGTTGTAACTGGTGTGGGAACTCCTCAATTGACCGCGGTGTACGATGTATATCGTAAGATTGGCGACGAGGTTCCGATAATAGCCGATGGTGGAATTCGGCATTCCGGGGACGTCCCGAAGGCGATCGCGGTTGGGGCGACGTCAGTTATGATGGGGTCGGCTCTTGCCGGGACACAGGAAAGCCCGGGGGAGAAGATCCTCCATCAGGGGCGAAAATTCGTCGTATATAGGGGGATGGGAAGTCTCGAAGCGATGAAGGTCGGGCGCGGAAGCCGCGACCGTTATTCCCAAGCTGATGTCGTTGCGGAGGAGAAACTTGTGCCACAGGGAATTGAGGGGCTAGTGCAGTTCCGCGGATCGGTTACCAACGTCTTAACGCAGTACACCGGGGGCTTAAGATTTTCGTTAGGATACTGCGGATCCCGGGATTTCAGCGAACTACGTAAGACAGCGAAGTTTTATCGAATTTCCTACGCCGGCTTACGAGAGGGGCATGCGCACGAGGTTAAAATAATTAAAGATGCCCCTAATTATAGCACCGGTAATTAGCGGTCCTCCGGCAGTGACGTATAATTTGCAGAATCTGCGCGTATCTCTGGAAGTGTCGCGCAAGAAATTTTTGACCGTTTTCCGACGGAATCTTTGTTTATACAATAGTTTATTCGGCGTCGCATATAGATTGCAAGGGTGTTGCCGGGAGCACGGCGTGTAGCCGACTTTTCCATCAGTGTTCCAGATTTGCAAAACGCTTGATTCCGATGAACCGCTTAGTCGTTAGGGACGTTTAGCCACTTGGTCTGTAAGAAAGTCCATTATTTTACGCCAGCCAATAGCAAAAGAAAGTTTGCCATCAATAATGAATATAATTCTTGTCCCAGCCGTCACGATTTTCTTTATATTTTTTGTGACCTCCGTTATCGTCCTCCTCACCTACCTACCTCTATGGATCCAGGTCAGAGTCTCAGGAATTGAACTATCAGTTTTCCAATTGATTGGAATGCGATTACGCCGACTCAATCCGAAGTTCGTATGTCAGCAGCTCATTACTCTCAGCAAGGCAGGAATCGACGTGCCTGTTGACGACTTAGAGGCTCACGTTCTGGCGGGCGGCAATTTATCGGCCGTGGCAGAGGCACTTATTGCTTCCGCAAAGGCGGGGCTTGGGTATCCATTTCAGAGGATTGCGGCAATCGACCTGGCCGGCCGCGACGCGGTTGACGCCGTGAGCACTACCGTGGAGCCCAAAGTACTTGTTTGTCCACCGCATTCAGCGGGAACAATAATGGGTGTTGCAAGAGATGGAGTACGGCTGGCTGTATCGATCAGAGTTACAGTCAGGACCAATTTTGAACGATTAGTGGGTGGCGCCGGGGAGGAAACGGTGATTGCGAGGGTCGGTGAGGGAATCATTGCCGCCATCGGTTCTGCTGACACCCACAAGCGCATCCTGGAGCGACCGGAAGTCATCGCGGAATACATTCTCTCCTGCGGTTTAGACCGCGGGACCTCGTTTGAGATTCTGTCGGTCGACGTTGCTGAAATCGAAGTGATCGATAATATCGGCGCTCGCTTGCAGAACGTTCAGGCCGAATCCGACAAGCGAGTGGCCCAGGCGAAAGCGGAGATGAGACGAGTGTCTGCGATTGCGACCGAGCGCGAAATGCGCGCTAAGGTCACGGAAATGACTTCACAACTGACATTCGCCCGATCGATAGTACCGCGAGCGGTGGCTTCTGGATATCATCGTGGAAACATATGGCGCTCGCCGAATCCCGTGGGCTTGGGCTTCAACCGCTGCCTCTGGGATCCCCTCATTCGTTAGTCCCACGAAGTGCTCTCATCACGACCGGTCCAAAGAAGATCTTCCTTAAGAAAAGTGCCCGCCCGTTCGAGTCGTAGCCCACGTAGCGGTCCCAATATTCGGGGTTTTCTGACGGCGCGAATATCCTGCAACCAGACTACTGGAGGTTTAGTAAAAGGCAATCAGGTGCCCACAGGTATGCCCAACCGCCTGCGACTTTGTTGTCCGCGTATTGGCGTGCCGGCACGTCCTGATTACCCCCCCTTGAACCCTCCCGAGTAATTAGCATTTCCACGCACACACCAGAAGACGCAACTGACGAGTGCTCTCGTTAACCGGCCACGCTATCCGATCGAGGCTGTTTGGAGGCCAATAATGGAGGGGACGTTTTTTCTCATTTTGTAATTTATGCGGTTGCCAAAGGGCAATTGACAAAGTATCTTTGCTCCTTGCGATTGCGCCCCTGTGTTACGAGTAAACAGCTTATAGGGACCCAGGGAAAAAGTCATTGAATCGGTTAGTGGGTGTCACCTAGTGAAGTTGGGAATTCGATTTCAAATCAATTTGCTTACGTTCTTATGTATTATTGGACCTTCAGTCTTCGCACAATTGCCAGGGGTACAACCTGAGAACGTTACGTTCAAGATAACGGAGCTGGAGATCAAGAAGGTGCGACTTCGCGAACTTAGCCCGCGTGTTGAAGGGTTTGCACCGGATAATAAGAGTGAATGGTACAGAATTAAGGCCGAGTACACGGTCGGCAGCGGACACAAGAAAGCCGGAGGTTATCGGCGGGACGTGTCATGGGTTGACAGCTGTGTTTTTTCGTGGCGCGTCATCCTGGCGTTAACGGCCGATGAGCGTAAGAAGGGCGTATCAGAGAAGAACTCACTGTTGTTGGAAAGAGATATACGCTATGCCAACATTGACATAGATCCGACCAAGACGAAGTCGGCCGTGGTGTATATCGAACCGAGTTTCTCCGATCGTTTTAAATCGAATTTAATTGACGATGGCGTGTTAGTCGAGCTTACAATATCAACTGCGGGCAAGGCTAAGGCCCGTGCCTGGGCCCGCGGCGGCAATTTTTATAGTGGGACAAGCCTCCCCGCGCGGTTGTTCCCGAAGTCAGAGGAAGGCCTGTGGTTCAAGTCGAAGTCGTTGAACCGCGTAGACTATGGCTTGCTCAGCCGGCACGAAACCCCGTGGGCATGGTCGAGTTACGAGGCTTTTGAATTTATCGTGAATGACAGGAAAAATTAACGAGTTAAAATATGGCCATCCAAGAACGCAGCCTTGCAATTGATATTGGATCGACAGGGATCCGCATAAGTGAGTTCGAGTATCCTGCGACAGGAGGGATTATTCTTCATGCTTTCAATAAGGTTGAATTAACAGATCAATTGAGCGAAACCAATCGTACTGAGGTCATAACGGTAGCCCTGCGTAAAGCATACGAGGACGGGAATTTTACAACGAAAAACGCGTCTATTTCCGTTTCGGGCCAGGCAGCGTTTATGCGTTTCGTAAATTTGCCGCCTGTATCCGAAGAGGAGTCTCGGATAAAGCAAATTGTCGAGTATGAGGCAAAGCAGAATGTTCCGTTCCCAATGGACGAGGTCATCTGGGATTATCAGCTGATATCCGGCGCTGACGAAGACCTTGAGGTTATGTTCGTCGTCATAAAGAACGATATCGTCGAGAGCGTTATTGAGGCGGTTGTAGCGGTTGGACTGAAACCCAAACTTGTTGATTTCGCGCCATCAGCACTGTACAACGTTGCAAGGGCAAATCACGTCGGAGACAATGAATGTTGCATGGTCCTGAATATTGGCGGACGTTGTAGCACGTTATTATTCCTCGATGGCCAGCGATTTTTTGCAAGAACAATTCCTATCGGCGGATTTTCTATCAGCCAGCAAATTGAGAAAGAGTTCGGAATCAGCTCTCAAGAGGCAGAAACCTTAAAACGTCGTCATGGTTTCGTTGCCCTCGGCGGTGCGTACGAAGAACCTGAATCTGAGGTTGCGGCCACGATTTCAAAAATCGTCCGGAACATTATGACGCGCCTTCATGGCGAGGTCAATCGATCGATCAGTGTATACCGCACCCAGCAGAAGGGCAATAAGCCAGTTCATCTTTACTTGGCCGGCGGTAGTTCGACAATGGCCTTTACCGACCACTTCTTTTCCGAGAAACTGAGACTGGAAGTCAGTTATCTCAATCCGTATAAGATCGTATCGTTATCGGAGAATTTAGACGTCAAAAAGCTTGAGGAATCGGCTCATTTTTTCGCTGAGACAGTAGGCGTCGGTCTCCGAAACTCTCTGGAATGTCCGGTCGAAATTAGCTTAACGACAGATTCGTTGCGCCAGCAGCAGTCGTTTGCGATTCGGAAACCTTTCATCATATTCTCGTGTTTCGTTTGGATGCTGATCCTGGGCGTTTTTATTTTGGTCAACAACAAGACTGTTGCGTTGTTTCAGACGACTGCCGAGAGGAAAGCTGCCAACGTTGAGCGTTTAAAGAAGATTAAAGGACAAATCGAGGTGTTTGAACGAAAGCAGAAGAAGGTCTTTGAAAAATTTGACAGCGTCGCGACCGTGTTGGAGTACAGATATGACTGGGCATTCTTTTATAATACGCTTCAAGTGGCCAAACCTCAAGATGTGTGGTTGAAGAGTATAAAGATCATGAGCGCCCCAAAAGCTGGTCCAGCTAAAAGAACGGCGAAGAAAAAGAAAAAACGCGCAAGTCTGTTCGCGTCGAAACGGAAACGAGGTTCGCAATCCGCATCTGAGCAAGATGGCATAATTTGGTTCGATATAGTGGGGCAGGCGATCGCGATACCAAGTTCTGATCCGGAGCGCCTCATTTTCTCAGAGGAACAGGTGACAGAGTTTGGACGGTTGCAGGCGAACCAGGCTGGAGACGGTGCGGAAGAACAGGATACGGACAAGAGTGCCTCCGGTGACAACGGCGCGACTGGCCCGTTGGATTTCCTGGGAACGAATCGAATTGAGTCAGACATGATTCTATCCGAGGTATTCCTGAGGAGTCTCCACAATGCCGGATTATTCTCGTCCGATCCAGCCGAAACCCGCATCCTGGAAAGTCGTTTTTCCGACAAATACCGAAATCTTACTACTTTTAGAATACAACTGCGCTTGGAAGAGCCGATAGTTACAAAACGCTAAAGGGACGTTTCCCTTCATCGATTATGGAGCTAATAAAGAAAAACTTATTTCTCGTCATATCCGTGGTAGTGATGATTATACTTTCCGTTATCGCGAGTGTAATTATTCGAAGTTACCACAAGGATATCGACAAATATGCAGAGCAGGTCAAGAATATAGTTGAGGCCGAGAAAAGTTTTGTAACGAGTCCTTACGCGCTCACTACCGACAATGTTTTGCAGGTCGAGAAAAATTACGAGGGAACGGTTGCTAAGTTCAGGGAGATGATTGACAAGTTGAATGAAAGATACCCGTCGCCCGAGGTCAATTCTGATATGACTCCTTTGAAGTTCAAGTTGTACTTACGGCAGGTCTGTATAAAAATGGAAAACCTCTTACGTGGTGAAGACGTGGCATTACCAGACAGCTTGAAGTGGTTTTCCTTCGATAGGTATATGCAGCCGGATGTGCTTCCGAATAATGAGGAAATAAAATCGATATTAAATCAGTTAGAGATAATCCAGGAATTGATATACATAATCTCACAATCGGAAGTAAAGAGTTTGGACCGGTTCTCGCGATCGGATGATATCAATTTGACGGAGAGAAAGTTATATGGCTTCATGCCGTTCACGTTGTCATTATCCGGTAACGTGAATTCTATCCGGCGTTTTATGAATCTCATTCCCGAGGCGCGATATTTTTATATGGTCCGCAATTTAGATTTGGAGGCGAGCGAGCCGAGAATGAATGACGCACCGGACGTGAAGAGAAATAAGTTAACTCCGAAGCACGAACGTTTGCTTTATTCCGCCGAGACGATCGTAAAAGTTGATTTCGTGGTTGACTACTTCGAGTTCCAGGATAAGGAGTAATGGGGTTGAAATTCTTGAAGATAATATGGGGTTTTATTTCCAAGTTCTACGACAAAATAGTACTCGGGATTCTGCTGTTATTTTTAGCGATCGTCTTAATTTTTCAGACTGATAAACTCAAGGTTACTCAGGAAGAGGTCAATAAGGCGGATCAGGACTTGCAGCGCAAATTGCCCACCAACGATATTGAACCGTTGGATCAGGCTCAATTTGAGCTTGATTTTAGTTTGCAACAGGACCGACTCTGGAAAGAAGACTATAGCGAAGGGTCTTTAGTTGAACCTGGAAATTACGTTTATAGTATGGATGGTGGACCTTATCTCCTGCATCTAACGACTAGGAAGAGTCCGTTTACTGGTAGTTGGGATTTGCCTGAGGTCCCGAAAGCGGATGCGGGGCATCCGTCTGCAACGGCGAGTGGCTCCGGCGATATAAACAAAGACTCGGACAACGATGGTCTCCCGGACTTTGTGGAGGCGGAGGCTGGCCTGAACAAGGACGATCCAAGTGACGCATACACCGATCTTGATGGCGATGGCTTTAACAACTTAGACGAGTATAAGGCAGAAACCGGACTACAAGATTCGTCGTCTCGCCCGAAACTAGCGAATAAACTACGGTTCTTGAAGAAGATTCGCACGCCTCTGAATGTCAAACTTAAGAGAGTTAATCGAAATGATGATGAGGACAAGAGGAAATGGGACATTGAAATTAAGTACAAATCCGGGAAACGATGGAAGTCTGAATTTTTGAGAATCGGCGGGAGAATACCACAATTGGGGTATGATCTTATTGACGCTGAATATAAGGAGAACGTAGAGGGCGGTGTTCCTGTGGATGCATCCCAGATAACAATTAAGAAGAACGATGAGCCAGCGGTAACGGTTCACCGAAATCGTGTAGCCTATGCTGGCGATGATATCTACGAAATATTGTATTTGGCTGAAAAACCCATAAAATTAAGAACGAAATTGGGGAGAAGTTTTGTGATTCAGGATTCGAAGGGTGCAGAAGAAACGTATGAACTCAAGGATGCTAGTAACTTGGAGCAGTTAGTCTTTGAACTAACCGCGAGCAAAGAAACTTTTACCGTTCGGAAATTCAGTAACGAAGACAAATTGCAAATGAAATAATTGAGGGCTGTATTTCTTCAGGCTCAAATCAGTCTTATAGAAATGCATACCATTGTAGTATCAGCTATTAATGCTAACATGTAAATTAGTTTTTAGTCAATTGAATCAAGTATTCTATTCGAGACCGAACAACTTCAGGGGGCTGTTATGATAATAAAGCAAATTAGACGGTTGTCGCTATCATTTTTCGTTGTGACTCTTTTTGCCGTAATGACCAGTTGGGCGCAAGAGGATCAGGGCGGCGTATTCGAAGAGATCGAAGAGATCCCGGAGCAGAGCTACGAGACATCGGTTACGCCCACCGAAACAAAGAAAGTCAAGAAAGCTGCGATGTCGGATGAAGACGTTATGGATCCAAGCCAGATCGACAAGAATGAAGTCGTTCGACGTCGGGAGAAGGAACTAGCGGGAGAGCAGCTTTACACCGAAGGTCGGAAAGCGTTTATTGACGGCGACTACGAGTCCGCAGTTCGAAAGTTCATAACCGCGCAGATCAAGTTTAACGAGGTTTCCCGCAGTGAACCGCGGATATTAAAGAAGCAGGAGTTGGTAGACCAACTTTTGGCGTACACTTACGAGGAGTGGGGTTCACGGCTGGCCAGAGAGGCCCAGCGTCTGTCGGAGCTTGATAAATTCGAGGAGGCGGTTGAGAAGTTTCAGAAGGTGATCGAGAAGGATCCATCCCGTAAGCAGGAGGTTGATAAGAAGGTTCAGAACTTGCAGCGTGCGATTAAACAGGCGGAGTTTAGAGAGAAAACGTCTCCCCGGTACGTCGATCCCGAGAAAGCCGTGCGCGACAAGGAAGTCGATGTCAAGTTTCAACAAGGCAAAGTATATTTCGAGAACAAGCGGTATTCAGATGCTCGTGAAATGTTCGAACAGGTGTTACTTAAGGATCCGTATAATGACCGTGCGACGCGATTGTTGAGGTTGATAAATGAGAAGTTATTAGAAGCCGGTAAACAGCGTCGTGAGGTAATGAACGCCGAGCGAATCGCTGAGATTAAGTGGAAGTGGAATGATCCAGTAACGCCGTTGGTTAGTCCGGATATCGTTATCGAAGGATCGCAGCCGGTAAAGAAGTTCAGTAGGGCAGGCGAAGGGATCTGGGCAAAACTCGAGAATATTATCATTCCAAAGATTTCCTTTGAGGAAGCGACAATTCATGCGGTCATTAAGTATTTGAAAACCAGGAGCCGTGAATTAGATCCGGACGGGGAAGGTGTAAACATCTTCTTGCAGTTAGCTGTCTCTGCGCCGGTCGCGGAAGAGGAGGAGATAGAGGACGACCAAGGATTTGGAGAGGAAGATTTCGAGTTCGAGGAATTGGAAGAAAACGTTGAGTTCGAAGACGAGGTTGAGGAGGATGCCGGACCTGAATCTTCGAGTCGTTCAGGTAGTGAGTTGACTATAACGATGGACTTCGACAATATACCACTGGGCGAAGCAATTCGGTATATTTGTCAGGGGGCGGGATTAAAGTACAAGGTTGAAACGCACGCTGTCATCATCGCCTCGCAGGATATTCCGTTTGATGAAATGGAGACTCGTTTTTATCCGGTTGAGGCAGGCTTTCTGAGGCAGAAGCCTACACGCGATGCCGGCGAAGGTTTTGATGGTGGTGGCGAAAGCGCCGAAGCAACAGAATTTGAAGATCCAATAACGATTTTCCAAAATTACGGCGTAGAGTTCCCGCAGGGGGCCAAGATTACTTATGACCAACGGACCAGCAAGTTGATTGCGACGAACACGCCGTCCAATCTGCGGAAGGTAGAGAAGATTCTCGCCGAGTTAAATATTCAGCCTATTCAGGTGACTATTGAGGCAAAGTTCGTCGAGATCTCGCAAACGGATTTAGAAGAACTAGGCTTTGAATGGCTATATTTGGGTGATGTAAATCAAATCGACGGATTCAATAATGTCGACTTTAGCGACAATCTACGATTTCAACTATTAAAGCAATCAACTGCTCCGGGTGCGAATGACCCGAATCTAAGTGGTGGGTTGAGGTTTTTTACCGACACTGGCGATGCGAACTCCAACGATCGGGTAATGAGTATAAACAGTATCTTGGGCGACTACCAATTTAATACGATACTACGGGCGCTCGAGCAAAAAGAGAGTTCAGATATTTTGTCTGCGCCGAAGGTGACCACCATCAGCGGTGAAACTGCTGTGCTGAAAGTCATAGATGAACGGTCGTTTCCCGAGAGTTATACAGAGCCTGAATTACAGGCGGCAACGGCAGCGGGCGGAGTTTCACAGGGCGCTACAATCAAACCATCCACACCCGAGTTTGGAGATGTCACAGAAGTCGGAGTTATTTTAACGGTAACGCCTACCGTGGCGTCCGACGGGTATTCTATTGACCTTGATTTGCAACCCGAGGTCGTACAGTTTATCGGATTCGATGACTATAGTTACGAGGTCACTCTTGGCAGTGATACTCTTAGCGTACCCTTGAGGACTCCGATCCTATCCAAGCGGCAAATTCGGACCAAAGTGATTGTGTGGGACGGTGAAACCGTTGTACTAGGGGGAATGATCACTGAGAACATTAAAGAGATCGAAGACCGAATCCCGTTCCTCGGAGATCTGCCCGTCTTTGGGCGCCTGTTCCGTAATCAAGGGCAAAAAAGCGAGAAACGTAACCTCTTGATCTTCGTGACCGCAAGGCTCGTGAATCCGGCTGGGCTTCCAGTACGAACCGCTGATATCCGGGGTCTTCCAGATTTCAGACGTTAATATTGACTAAATCTGGAAAGCGGCAAGGGCTGTAAAATTGCTCCAGAATTTCTATCCCAACATTCGATTCAATCGAATTATCTCGGATCGTAGTTTCTTTTGCACCCGGCTCTTATAGACGTATACGCTTGATTCCGCAATACCCAGCTTCTTAACAATTTCTACTTTCGCCACGTTCCTTATCGACATTAAAAACGCTTCCGCAACGTGAGGCTTAAACGTTTTCGATATGTTGTCCCACGCCAACCGCGATATGTAGCTTTTCCACTCGCGTTCAGCTATCCTCTCGATTTCCGGTAACTCCATCGGTCGAAAGTCGCGATGATCGTCGGCGTCCATCGCCGCGGCACGTTCAATCGATGCCTTCTTCTTGCGGATGAAGTCGCGAACCGAATTCCCCGTTACCTGACACAACCACCCTCGGAATCGCCCTCTGCCTCGATCGTACTCGAATTCCGACAGTTTATTCCAAGCTTTTATTAGAACCGTCTGGACGATTTCTTCGGCATCATGATGGCGAAGGTTCATACCTCTGACGACGTTGTAGATAAATGGACGGTAGTAGTGTACAAACTCTTCCCACGATTTTTCGTCGGATTTGTTCTTGACACGCTGTAACAATGACTCTCGCGTCCGCCATGCCGATTTATCATCCACTATTTACATCCCTAACGTTGCCGCGACACCGTTGCCTACAAGAACTTTCACCGGCTGTGGTATCCAATTTCATAAAGCTGTGCCCGATAGTTGACACTGAGACCACCCGTGAATCTTCAATACTCCGGTCGTTTCTCATGGATAAGAATCGCCTCTGAGATCTCGAATGATTGCTCCAGCGCCTCGCCAATCGCGTTGACCAATTGGATTACTGATTTATCGTAATACCGAATTTCTCCGTTGGTGACTGCAAGGCTTTCTATACGCAGTAAATGTGCTGCCTTACGCGATTTTCTGTCTTCTTTGAATATGTCAAACGTTTTCCTTGCCCAACCGTTTACATATAACCGTAAATCTTCTCGGTCGCATATTTCTGTCAATAGAATTTCCAACCTATCGAACTCAGAAGATTCCTTTAATTTAACCATAATGTTTAGCTTGCTCGGCTCGGCGATTCTTAGAGATTATACACGCGAGAGACGCTTCTTTCGTCTTCGTCGATCTAGCTTGGACTCCGTCGATTCAGCGAGTTTTTTCAGTTGTGGTTCTAACGTTTTAAAGATGCTGTCTGATAAGAGATCAGTGAATAAGACGCCGTTCAGGTGATCATACTCATGCTGGAGGCAACGTGCCAATAGTCCGCCGCAACGATATGAGATTTCTCGGCCGTCAAGCAGGGCGGCGTCAATCTGCACGTATTCCGAGCGCGTCACCTCAGCCTTGACCGTAGGGATACTAAGGCAACCCTCAAGATATCGCGTAGTTTCGTTCGAGTAGTCAGATAATCTGGGATTAATCAGGATTAGTGGCATTTCGGGCAACAAGCTTGCCTCTCCGGGGCTCGTTGGCCGGGGTGGACCGTCGACGTCAAACGGAATTTCGATGACAAATAAGTTAATATTATAACCAACCTGTGGAGCGGCTAGTCCAATGCCGTTTTCTGCACGCATGGTGTTGATCATTTTCTGTGCCAGCATTCGCAAGTCATCATTCATTTCCGTAACATCGATGCTCTTGCGAATCAGCGCCGGGTGGCCATAGTAGCATAGCGGTAAAATATCCGGAGCATCACTTAATATTTCTCGGGCCATTTGAGTCCTTTAGTAGAGATTTATTCTTCTTGTTGCGCGTAAAGCCAGCCTGGCGTTACCTTAATGTATATATAATTCCCGACAGTCTCTAGTCGCGGAAACCTCCCGCCGTAATATCGGGTTGGTGTCCGGGCCAGGGCTATGCTGACTTGTAGCCCGGAGACCGCCTGCCGCTAGGTAGAAACGACGTCTGTGTCTATTTGAAAGATGCAGGCCTGTGCAACGCGACTTGAGAATGGCGAAGGAGACAGCCGGTATCTTTGAAATTCTCGGGGTTCCTATACTGTTTCGAATTCAGAAAGAACTCAGATAATATAAACTGCAAGCAATTGAGATTTTGAATGACTTGAATCTCACAGCGCATAAACCCCGAACAATATCTCGAAAACCTGAAGACGTTCGGTATAACCAACAATGGTGCGTATCGAATCAAACACCAGCCGAAGGTACACAATAACTCCTGCAGGGACGTCTGATAAGACATTTCTCCAAAACAACGCCGTTGGCGACCTTTATTTTGAGAGTTCACTCACGAAACGGAGAATACGGTTCACCGAGCACAGAGCACCTTTTTACCTAATGTCACAGTACGGGAAAAGAGACTTTTCTCGAACGGGAAACCACCTTTTTACTTACTTTTTTAGTTCAGCCAGGCTCATTCTGTCTGATATGCGCGCTCAACAGCCCAGGTAAATCTATTTAAGAGTATATCGTTCTGCTGGTTCTACGTTAGGTTAAATATTATATTCAGGGTCTCCCGAAATCGCAAGTTCGATTTAATTTCTGGGTGCAAACCTGCTGCAGCGCGTTCTCCTAATGTACATACCTTGGCGTTTGAGAATTCCAACGGCGCGCGCCTCGCCTCGCCGAAAGCGACATCCTCGGCGGAACCACGAACGATAATCTCCAGTAGGTGCTGTTTCTGTATCGTGCATTGATGCACGGTCCGGTTACGAGCGCGAGGTGGATTGTATCCGTTCCTTAAAAGCTAGACAATCACGACTGACATGCAAAAAAAACAACGCGACCTTAACAACGAGATACCAAGATCGATCCGCATCCGAGGTGCCCGAGAACACAACCTGAAAGGCCTCGACGTAGATATCCCGCACAACACCTTTACCGTCGTCACAGGTCCAAGTGGATCAGGTAAATCTTCACTCGCATTCGATACCCTCTATGCTGAGGGCCAAAGGCGGTACGTCGAAAGCCTCAGCGCATACGCGCGTCAATTCTTGGATAGAATGCAGAAACCGGATGTGGATTTGATTGAAGGGCTGTCACCCGCGATAGCAATTGAACAGAGATCTGCGGGAGGCAACCCTCGATCGATTGTAGCGACATCGACGGAAGTATACGACTATTTGCGATTGCTATTCGCCCATATCGGTATCCCACACTGCCCGAAGTGCCGTCAGCGCGTTAAGGGACAGTCTGCTGAACAGATTTGCGACCATATATTATCATGTCCTGCTGGTCGTAAGTTGATGATATTAGCTCCGGTAGTTCGCGGTAAGAAAGGCGAGCATCGCGAGATACTCGAACAGTTGAGACAGGACGGATTTAACCGAGTTCGAGTTGACGGTGAAATTTCCTCCTTGGACGACGATATATCGCTGGAAAGAAATGTATCACATCGAATCGACGCGATTGTAGATCGACTGGTTAGTGACTCCCTTGACCACACGAGATTAACCGAGTCAGTTGAGCGTGCGCTCCGAACCGGGGAAGGAAATGTAATTGTACTCTTCGAATCATTGGATAACCCGGACGGGTGGGAAGAGGAACTGATCAGCGAGTATCTCGCCTGCGCTGAGTGTAACATTAGTATTGGAGAGCTGTTACCACGGAATTTTTCGTTCAATAGTCCATATGGCGCTTGCCGTACCTGTCATGGGCTCGGAGCGCACCATGTGATAGATGAAGGCTTGGCAGTTTATCCGGACCGTTCATTGAAAGATGGTGCGATTCCACTGTGGCGAACCGGCCCCCGGCGTCTTATCATTTACAATAACCACCACCTGCGATGCCTGGCGCAACACTATAAATTTTCCCTCGAAACGAAATTTCGGAGCTTGAGCAAGAGGATTCGAAATATCGTTCTTTACGGCAGTGGCGACGAATCTATACTCTTCGAGTTTCGTTGGGCGGGTAGGAACAGAAAGATTGTAAAGCCGTTTGAAGGTGTCTTGAAGACCTTAACCCGACGATATCATGAATCGGAAAGCGACTCGTTAAAAGCCAAGTTAAGGAAGATCATGTTACGTCAGACATGTCCCGACTGTAATGGTGCGCGACTGCGTTCAGAAAGTCTTGCGGTAACTGTAAACGAAATTTCGATTTTCGAGTTTATTCAATTGAATGTTGACAATGCAATCCGGTTCATGTCCGCGATAGACCTTCAAGGCGAGGATAAAATCATAGCTAAAGAGATCTTGCGTGAAATACAAAACCGACTCGGTTTCTTAAGATCAGTTGGATTGGAGTATTTAACGTTGGACAGGGAAAGTGGGACACTATCTGGTGGAGAAGCGCAGCGGATCCGTCTCGCGAATCAGCTGGGAAGTGGTTTAATGGGGGTCTTATATGTTCTAGACGAGCCGACAATTGGATTACACCAGAGAGACAACCAGAAGTTGCTGGCGACCCTTAAGAAGCTAAAAGATCTGGGCAATACGGTTGTTGTAATTGAACACGATTTGGAAACGATTGTCGATTCAGACTACATTATCGACTTGGGACCGGGTGCCGGCGTACACGGCGGAAAACTTATTTTTCAGGGCACTCCGACAGAGCTCAGGCGTTGCGCGGAATCGTTGACCGGTCAGTATCTGTATGGCGATAAACGGATCGAATTCTCAAGCAAACGTAAGAAGGGGAATCGAAGAAAGTTGAAAGTTGTTGGTGCCGGCGAGAATAATCTAAATGACGTCGATGTCGTGATCCCACTTGGAACGTTTTGCTGTGTAACCGGCGTATCCGGATCGGGTAAAAGTACCTTGGTCAATACTATCCTCGTTAAAAAGATTAGGAGGCACCTTAAGCTTGCGACCGAGAAACCAGGTAAACACAAGCGCATCGAGGGGTTGGAATTTGTCGATAAAGTTATTGTCGTTGACCAGAGCCCGATCGGGCGAACGCCGCGGTCGAATCCTGCGACTTATACAGGGTTATTTGATACTATCCGGCTACTGTTTTCACGATTGCCCGCTTCTAAAGTTCGAGGATATACTGCCGGTCGTTTTAGTTTTAACGTAAAAGGCGGCCGCTGCGAAGGGTGTAAAGGCGACGGAATCAGAAAGATTGAAATGCAATTCCTCCCCGATGTGTACGTTCCATGTGAGTTATGCAATGGCGATAGATATAATAGGGAAACCCTGACGATCAAATACAAGGGCTACTCGATCGCTGATGTACTTGGGATGACGGTTAATGAAGCGCTAGAGTGTTTTAAGGCGGTGCCGCGACTTTTTAAGATTCTTGAAACTCTTTCTGAAGTCGGTCTTGGTTATATTTGTCTAGGGCAATCAGCCATCACTTTCAGCGGTGGAGAAGCTCAACGTATTAAACTCGCGAAGGAACTCGCGCGCCCTTCCAAGGGGCACACTCTATACGTCCTCGACGAGCCAACGACGGGACTGCATATAGACGACGTAGGTAAATTGCTGGGCGTGTTGCGGTGTCTCAGGGATAACGAAAATACGGTCTTGGTTATTGAGCACAACTTAGATGTAATTAAGGCATGCGATTATATAATTGATCTGGGACCGGAAGGCGGCGATCACGGCGGGAATCTAGTGACGTGCGGGACTCCGGAGGATGTTGCGAGCAGCGACGCCGGCCACACAGGGCGATATCTGAGGGAAATCTTGGATGGTGCCGCGACTCCCGCGTTCAAGCAGGCGGAGGAGGGGGGCGTCAGGTCTTCTTCTTAGCTTACGACAATCCACGCCGTATTTGTGATCCTTCAAAACGAATCTGGATCCGGTACACTCGCTTTTGAATACATTCGATGCGATGGGTCTCCGGATCGATTCTTGCAGGAACATCTTCTTTGTGAACATCGACCGCTGCTTGATAACCGCGCTCCGAGAATATATCGATCAACATAGCCAACGCCACCTTGTCCTCCAAGACTTCGTCTTCCGAATTAATTACAGCTAGACCGGAAATTGCATGTTGCAGAATGATCGGCATAAATCTTTTTTCGATCAATTCGGTAACCTGTGCAAATAACTCAACATGCTCTTTCTCGTACGAATCAAGACGTTTCACAAGCTCTTGCCGAGCATGGCGTATAATTTGACTTGCTAATGGAATGTTCTGGATTCGGTCGAATGTTTTTTGGTCGAGTTCAAGGGAACTCTGATACTGAAATTCTTCGACGATATTCCTTTGAACTGCTGTTAGACTGCCGGAAGCATCGATAAAATGGTAGTGAAAAATTTCACGAAGCGATTTCAACGCTTCGTAGGTTGTCTTCTTGAAAACAGCGTACCGTTTTCGCGCAGATTCTTCCGAGTAGTCAGTTGCTCTTTCTTCAAGGAGTTCACCGACGCCGGACTCCCTGACTCGAATATTATGACCGTGTACTTCGCGGCCTCTTTTCAACTGCCGTTCGACGCTGATTATCTCATCAACGAAAAGGAGTACCAGATGAAATAGTGGCTGCTTAAATTCACAACGTCCGTCTTCTGTGATGAATTCCTCTCGGAGTTCGAGCATCTTGTAGTGAAACAGTTTCAGGCACTCCACTTGGACTTTCGTTCTGGGAAAACCATCGACTACCACGCCCGCCTCGTACTTTGGTTCTAGTAATTCGAATAGAAGGAGGGTCACGACTTCGCGGTCACCGACCATGCCTCCGGAGTCCTTGACCAATTTTGCGTCTGGGCTTGTCAGTAATTCGCTGATTACAATTGGCTTCGCGGTGAGGTCCCGAGTTGTCGTGATATACGGAGTATTTGTCCCTTTGCCCGAACCTGGAGCCCCGCCCAACCATATGATTTCTCTGGGGAACTTTAGGTTTTCCTTCCCAAATTTATTGCATAGATCCGCCCAAATACTATCGAAGA
Source organism: Verrucomicrobiota bacterium (assembly GCA_021772635.1). Taxonomy (GTDB): domain Bacteria; phylum Verrucomicrobiota; class Lentisphaeria; order JABSQK01; family JAJFLO01; genus JAJFLP01. The sequence continues at coordinate 43,720 of JAJFLP010000030.1, forward strand.
TAAGATGTGCATCTTTAATTTCGAGATCAGCACTGGGAGTTTGAAAATCGTCGTTGGCTGGGACTGTTTTTTTCACGATAATTCACGGTCTAGTATTTACTGCGTAACAGCGACAGGTGCTATGATTAAGTCAGAACTTATCACGGCGGGCGCGTCGTGATAATCTAGGTTATCATATTTTATGACGAATTTTATCGATTATTTGGAAAAAACTCTTTGTTTATATTATTTTTGTGTTATTTTTCTTACGATTCTGGTAGGAATCCGAGGTGGAAACGGATAGATTTCTTTCTGAAAATCGAACGGAGTCCAATTACCGAATTCGGTCGGGGAATTATTGCGTTATAGCGAGGTTATCAGTTTCGGCAGTGACATGCGACTTGAGCACCCAACGCTATCGGGTGTGGGGCGCTGGTTTAACGCGAAAGGGCGTTAGTTTGGGGACAAGCAACTTCATCTTCACAAATTAATCGAAACCATAAACGACAATAGGGAGGAGCATTTATGAAAGCCAGTTTCTATGATGTTAAAGCACGCGAAAAGGTTCAAGCTGAAATCACCGAGAAAGTAAAATACGGTGACAAAGGTCGTGAGCGATTCGCGTTTCGTGCGAAGACTTCAGACGGTCGTAATCTGACAAGATTCGTGAGTAAGGGTGAGTGGGACAAGGCATCTGTCTAGTCGATAAGTTTATTCAATGTTCTGGAGTCGGTGCCCAATTATTTTGCTCAGGAAGTGAGCGATTGAGAACGACGGTTTGGTGCTTGCGGATTTGAGGAAGCTGTATTCCGCAGGGCACTAAATAGTAAATTCCAGGGCGTAATTTTGAGTTCTGTCGAAACTCCTTTCGTGGTGATTCAACTCAGTGTATTCAGGCTGGGAGGTTTTGCTGTGGACGGAGTTTTTTTTTGGGTTGGTCATCAGTGCAACAATCACGAACAAAGTAGTTATGTGGCTTTGTCCGTGGATACGCGAACGGTTGATGTCCAATTGAGTGATCCGCGTAATGAGTCGATTCGACTCTTGACACAGTTAGATCCGGTTGGTTTTGCTTTAACGACCATCCCATCTCCGGACATAAAGACCACGGACCGATCTTGACTAGTACCAAGAATTTCATTATCCACAGTCATGGTGGTGACGTATGGCGCCATTTAGCTCGCGAAGAGTATTTGCTGAACCAGTTTGTCCCAGGGCAGAGAATATTATATATATGGCAAACTCAAAGTACCGTCGTTGTCGGTAAACACCAGAATCCGTGGTGTGAATGCCATCCGGGGCTTCTTAGAAAAACGGGAGTCAACCTTGCCCGGCGCCTCACGGGAGGTGGCGCGGTATATCACGACACAGGTAGTTTAAACTTCAGTTTTATCGTTGATCGTGACTCTTTCAACTACTCAAATCAGATCCAAATTATAATTTCCGCGTTACGTCGCCACGGATTTGAGGTTGATAACGCGGAAAACCATTCACTGAATTTCCGCGGACGCAAGTGTTCTGGGAACGCGTTCATGTTTAGAAAATCCAAGGCATTGCATCACGGAACCTTGTTGCTGAGTTCAAATATAAAGAAGCTAAACCATAACCTCCGTCCTTTGGCGTGTAGCATAGAGTCACACGCCGTTCGATCCAACCGGACAGCGGTTACAAATATCGGGGATCGGAACCATTCACTTCGCTGTGACGAGATAGGTCAAAGTATCGGCGATGTATATAGCGAATGTATAGGGAGCGAGTTTACGGTAGTCGAAGGCGCCCGCTTTCTCCCAGACACCACCGACTTAGAAGAAAAATACGCATCATGGGAGTGGGTTTACGGGAGGACTCCTAAGTTCGAGGTTGGGCTTCGTATGACACTCTCGTCAGGGACCTGTGACATCAACATGGTAATCGTGGACGGACGTATCCTGAAGACGTCTCTCGACGGTGAATGGATCGACCGAATGCATATCGATATATTGGCGAGCGCACTTCGAGGATGTCGATTTGACTCAAATTGCATTGCGGAGCGAATAAAAGAATCTATCCACCACGATCGTGGGGAAAAAATTTTATCAGAACTAGCCGAAGGCTTCTCCGAGTACGGGATTTAAACTATACTGAATGCCTTCGAGTTTTCGACCAGGCGTTCTGCTGGCCAGCAGAATGCCGGTTAAAAAATATCGTTTGATAATTCTTGCGTACCTGGTTTGAAGTCATCTCCGCACGAGCGGAGTCCGTCCATACGGACCGAAAATTGTACTGCTTGCAGTGTATGTTGTACCAGAGCGGGTACGCGCCAGTGACTATAGGCTCCGGCCTTCCACCTCGGCGCAGGGTGAATAGACGTTGCACAGATATTTCTCAGTAAACGCCATATTCGATCTCCGTATTTCAACGGAAGGCCGGGACTTTGCTAAACGTCCGGCGAACGAAACTGGATATGGACATTTTCTTAGCCTCATCAAGCTTGGTAGATCCGAAACAGATTGCTCGCAGTCGAATATTTTCGAAGACTGAAAATTGCGCGCGCGCGAAATTCCGAAAACTTTACTCTAAAAACTCGGAGGCGGCCAGAATAAAATACCATGAATTCATCTGAATCCGCAGCTTCTATTAACGATCTTCCACATGGCCGTATTCAATCGCCTTCACTAGGGGATTTTGAAGATTTCCTCGATAAGCGAAAGCTGAGCTTCCATAAGGATGCGACCTTAAGCGAGTACACAACGTTTCGCCTCGGCGGGCATACTCCGTACTTAGTCGAGTGCGGAACTCCAGAAGCCGTTACTAGTGTTATCGCTGAATTAGCCCGTCTTAGTTTGGGATTTGAACTCATCGGAGATGGTTCGAATCTGTTGATCTCTGATGAAGGGATCTCTCACATTGTGGTATGTTACAGCTGTTCCGCGTCGATTCACCGGGAAGGGCAATATTTGACGGTGACGGGAGGAACTCGGCTCGATGATCTAGCTGAGTACACCGTAGACCAAGGTCTGGGAGGGGTCGTAAATTGTTCCGGGATTCCTGGTACTGTTGGTGGCGCGATTGCGGGGAATGCAGGCGCCTTCGGGTGGCAGATCGCGGATTGCCTGTCTACCTTGGATTTAATTAACCGCCGGGGCGAAGTACGAAGCGTTACTGGGGACAATATTGAATTTGGCTATAGGTATTCTGAACTGCAGAAAACGCGCGATATCGTTCTGTCTGCGAGGCTTAAGTTATCGGATTATTGCCGAGAAGCGTTATGCCGTGAACGAGAAAGAATCTTAGAACTCCGGGCCTCAAAGCATCCGGATCTCACAGTCGATTCGTGCGCCGGTAGTTTTTTTAAGAATATTGAGCCGACTTCTGCGGCACAGCGACGGCAAGCGGCGGGCTGGTTTCTTGACCAAGCGGAAGCGAGGAGTATGGTGGTCGGCGGCGCGGGTGTATATGAGAAGCACGCGAACATAATCATCAAGAAGAATCCTGAGTGTACCGCACAAGACGTGTATAAGCTCTCTGTTTTGATGTCAGAGGAGGTCGATCGGATTTTCGGGATACAGCTAAAACGCGAGGTCAAGCTACTGGGGGATTTTTAATGCTGATCTTTACCATTTCCGCTGTAGTTATTCGCGGACAACAGTTTGGTACCCGGGTATTGTCGGGAGCCTGGTTTGCGTAGTGTTTCACGGGACGTCTACTTGAAATCGTAATTAATCGTGGCCTCTTAGTAGAAGGTTTCCGACCGGCGATGTCCCCGGATCTGGAAAGTCGAGACGATTGATAAGCAATGGTATTGACTTTGGTTCGCGTTTAGATTGTCACCGGACACTGTTGCTCGGCTTGGACTTAATAATCGAAAAGCGTAATAAAGGATCGAATTACAATGAGAGCTCTTATTACTGGAGGTGCTGGATTTATCGGAGGCCATTTATGTGGTGTTCTGTTGGAACGCGGGTGGAGTATCCAGGTACTTGATGATCTTTCAACGGGTTCCAAGGATAATCTTAAAGATTATATTGACAACCCGTCTTTTCGATTTGCTGTTGACACTGTACTCAACGAGATGGTGTTAGACCGATTGGTCTCGGAGTGTGACATTATTTTCCATCTAGCAGCAGCTGTTGGCGTTGAATTGATCGTTAAGCGGCCGGTGCACACTATCCGTACTAATGTTGAGGGAACCGATTGCGTACTAAAAGCAGCCCGCCGATATCATCGAACCGTATTGATTGCGTCGACTTCGGAAGTGTACGGGAAGAGCGCGAATATTCCATTTCGCGAGTGCGACGATACGGTCAGTGGTCCAACGACGAAACATCGATGGGCGTACGCGTGTTCAAAGGCCATCGACGAATTTGCGGCATTTGCTATGGCCAAGGAGACAGGGCAATCTGTGTATATCGTTCGATTATTCAACACCGTCGGTGTACGGCAAAGCGGTCGCTACGGGATGGTAATACCGCGTTTCATTAAACAGGCACTTTCTGACGAGCCGATTACCGTATACGGCGATGGTGAGCAGTCGCGCTGTTTTTGCAACGTGACGGACGTCACGCGGGCATTGGCTGACTTAGTCCTGTGTGACGAAGCCGCTGGCCAGGTTATCAATTTGGGAAGCGACGAAGAGATTACCATTAACGCATTGGCAGAGAAGATAATATCTGTATTCGGTAGTAAGTCGACGATTGTGCGTATTCCGTACGACGAGGCATACGAAGAAGGCTTCGAAGACATGCAGCGTCGGGTTCCCTGTCTTGATAAAGCCGCGCGTCTCATTGGTTATAAGCCTATATCGAATCTCGACCAAACAATACGAGAGGTCGGCGACTATATGCGCGCGAATCCAATACAGCAGTGACCTCTCCGTGCCGATCTCGATTCACAGGAATACTTACCGTGTAACCGCCGTACTCCAGATCCATTCGATAACTCCCCCGCTCAAGTCGATATAACCGTTCGCCAAAATATACTGCAAGCAGTACAATTCTTGGTCCGATGGACGGACTCCGCTCGTGCGGAGACGACTTTGAACTAACCACGCAAGAGATATCGAACGATCTTTTTTAACCGGCATAGTCACACGGACGACGCCTGGTCGAAAACTCGAAGGCGTTCGGTATAACTACAATCGGCTTTAAAAATTCAATTATGTCCGAGGCATAGCATCATATGAATGAATCTAAAGGAAGATATCAGCCGGAGGTCATTGAACCAAAGTGGCAGAAGTTCTGGCTCGATAATCGCGTATTCGAGGCTGATGATTTTTCAGAAAAGCCGAAGTTTTATGTATTGGATATGTTCCCGTATCCTAGCGGTTCGGGATTGCATGTCGGGCATCCTGAGGGATATACAGCGACAGATATGCTAGCCAGATACAAGCGGATGCGGGGGTATAATGTTTTACACCCTATGGGCTGGGATGCATTCGGACTGCCTGCCGAGCAATATGCGATTGAGACGGGGACACACCCGAAAGAGACAACAAAGAAGAATATTGACCGATTTCGAGAGCAGATTAGATCTTTCGGGTTCTCGTACGATTGGTCCCGCGAAATTAATACGACCGATCCCGGCTATTACCGGTGGACCCAGTGGATATTCCTTCAGCTCCATAAGAAAGGTCTCGCATACCTCGACGAAGTGCCGGTTAACTGGTGTCCAGCTTTAGGTACGGTGCTCGCGAATGAAGAGGTAATAGATGGTAGAAGTGAGCGCGGCGGACATCCTGTTGTCAGGAAACCGATGAAACAGTGGATGTTGAAGATCACTGAATACGCTGAACGCTTATTAGCCGATCTCGATGAGTTGGATTGGCCGGAAGGCATAAAGGAGATGCAGCGGAACTGGATCGGGAAGTCGGTCGGGGCAGAGGTTGACTTCAAGGTGGTCGGCACTACCGCCATTATTCGTGTATTTACGACGCGGCCGGATACTTTGTTCGGCGCGACCTACATGGTACTCGCCCCGGAACACCCGCTTACCGGGAAGTTAACGAGTGATGAATGCCGTCGCGAAGTTGACGAATATATCTTCGCCGCAAGTAATAAGTCCGATTTAGATCGGACGGAACTGAGTACCGAGAAGACCGGCGTTTTCATTGGAGCATACGCGTTTAATCCCGTTAATAATGAAGAGATTCCTATATGGATAAGTGATTATGTAATGATGGGGTACGGCACAGGCGCGATAATGGCAGTTCCCGCGCATGACAGCCGAGACTTCGAGTTTGCGACGAAATTCGGGATCGAGATACGAGCTATAATCGAACCGTCCTCTGATGCTGCTTCTGATGAAAGTATCACCTCTGAGGATGTCCTGGCAGGGCGGGCATGTTGGACCAGGAATGGGCGAATGATTCGATCCTCCAACGACCGGGGGCTGGATATTAATGGTATGCCAATAGAGGAAGCGAAAGCTGTCACAATCGATTGGTTGGCGAACGAAGGTTTCGGTATATCGGCGATAAACTATAAGCTGCGTGATTGGTTGTTTAGTCGTCAGCGGTACTGGGGAGAGCCGTTTCCTGTTATTCACATGGACGACGGTGAAATTAAACTTCTTAGCGACGACGATCTCCCGGTGACCTTGCCGGAACTAACGGATTTTCATCCGGCAGGTAACGGCCAATCGCCGCTAGCGAACGCTGTCGAGTGGTGTGAATATGTCGAACCTGAAAGTGGCAGAGTCGGTCGGCGCGAGACACATACAATGCCACAATGGGCAGGCTCTTGCTGGTACTATCTTCGATACATCGATCCAAATAACGCGAGCGCTCCTTGGGAACCGGCTAAAGAAGAGTACTGGATGCCCGTTGACTTATATGTCGGCGGTGCGGAGCACGCTGTCCTTCACCTTCTATATGCACGATTTTGGCACAAAGTGCTTTACGACCTCGGCTATGTCAGTACAAAAGAACCATTTAAGAAGTTGATAAATCAAGGGATGATACTAGGGACATCGTACAAGAATTCTGACGGCGCGTTGATACCGACGAATCTAGTGACACAAAAAGACGGGAAATTTCACCATGTGGAAACCGGCGAGCATTTGGAAGAGTTTCCCGCGAAGATGTCCAAATCACTGCGGAACGTCGTTAACCCAGATAATATAATTGCGGAATACGGGGCCGACAGTTTTCGTTTGTACGAAATGTTTATGGGGCCACTCGAAGCCGTAAAACCGTGGAATACGTCTGGAGTCGAAGGGGTTCGCCGGTTCCTGCTGCGCGCTTGGCGTATGATCATTGGTTCGGAGGGCGCGATAAGTGCGAGTATTTCCGATATTTCGCTGACCCGGAAACAGGAAGATCTGCTCCATTTTACGATCAAGAAAGTAACCGGTGACATTGAGAGCTTAGATATTAATACGGCGATTAGCCAACTGATGATATTCGTAAATGAATTTAGTAAGCTCGAAGCCAGGAACAAAGTGGCGATGGAGATTTTTGTTAAGCTCCTGGGACCACTAGCCCCTCATATCGCGGAGGAAATGTGGCAGCGCATGGGGCATGATAGTACGCTCGCATACGAAGCGTGGCCGAGTTACGATGAAGAACGAATTGGCATTGAAGAGCTCGAAATTCTAGTCCAGATTTTAGGGAAGCCCAAGGTACGACTGGTAGTTCCGGCTAGACTGTCTGCCGACGAGACAGAGAAGTTCGTTTTGTCGAATTCCGAGGTAACCCGGGAAGTCGCTGGACGTACGATCAAGAAGGTGATTTGCGTACCGGGGCGACTAGTTAATATCGTTGTGGCTCGATAGCCCAAATGCGGGTAGTCCACTAGAAATCTTATACCTGACCAAATACTGGGGGGGCCCTCTCCACATTACGCGGAGTCCGTCCGTGCAAACGGAGTATTGGACTGCTGGTGGCCTTAGTCGGAGGTTATCGATGAGGAATAATCCTAAGGAAGAGTATGGCAAAGTTTAATATTGTCGCGGCGGTCGACGCCAATCTGGGAATGGGCAAAAACGGTGCGCTCCCGTGGCCCAGGTTGAAAGGAGATATTCGATTTTACAAGGAACTCACAACCTGTTCGGACACAGCCGCTGTTGAAACTAAATACGGTTTTGGTCAGGAGAATAGCGAGCGCTATTTTGATACTTTTCAAAGCTTCGATCAGTATTGCAAATTAAATAATCTTACGCTCCCACCGCCGAATCCGGGCTCGCCGAATGTTGTTATTATGGGCAGAAAAACCTGGGAATCACTACCGCAAAAGTTTCGTCCTTTACCGAATAGAACCAATATTGTATTGACACGGACTGGGTATGTTCCAGCCGATCACGATGTTATCACCTACGATTCTCTTGATCGCGCTCTCGAGTCGTTAAACAACACGACTGTTCCCATATTCGTTATTGGCGGCGGTCAGCTTTATGCGTTAGCGATCAAAAACCCGAATCGCCAAAAACTTTACCTTACGTCGATTACCAATGAATTTGACTGTGATACACACTTTCCTGATTACGAGAAGTGTTTTTCGTCTAGAGAATTCGGATATCAAATTCGAGAGGATGGAATAAAATATAGATTCTCAATCTTCGGAAACTCCGGTTAGACGGTCAGGAGCCCTCGTGATCGTCGTTTCGGGGCGGGCGACGAAAAAAATTGAAAATTCCACGAAGTACGCGAGTTTGAGGCGGATCCACGCTGCTTAGATCTCTTTCGGTTATTTCGGTTAATTCGTCGTGAACGTTCGTCATTCTTTGGTATCGCAATTCTTCATCTTTCTCTAGTAGACGTATGACCACGGAACTCAAATTCAATGATATTTTCTTATTGAACTGACGCGGCGGAATCGGCGGCGATTCATTAATTAAGCTTGTCATCCGAGCGACATTCGTAGTTGTAGATAAATCGTACGGAAATCTACCGGTAAGAAGTTCGTATAATATGACACCAAAGCTGTAGATGTCAGAGATGCTCGATATAAACATGCCCTGTGCTTGTTGGGGCGACATGTATTTCGGAGTCCCGCCCAGGGGGTTTCTTAAACTTTGGTTTTTGGGGGTCGACAGCGTTACCCAACCGAAGTCATTTAGAATTGCCCGATTTTCTTCGTCTACGAGAATATTTCCAGGTTTCAAATCGCCGTGCGCTATATTAACGCCGTGCGCGTGGATAAGCCCTTCGCAAATATCTAAGGCAATACGCAACGCGTTGTCAATTTCGAAAGGTTCACCGATCATCATTGACTCGAGGTCTCCGGGACCTTTGATAAGGTCCATCGCGACGTAGTAATAATCATCTATCTTACCGCAGTGACGCACCTTTACGATTTTCGGGTGGTCGAGCATATTGCGATTTAGCTCGATATTGCTGAGCATGAGTTCAATGCTTTTTTGGTCTATGAACGGCGTCACCTGCATTAATTTCAGCGCGATTTCCGTGCCATCGGAGTCGATAGCCGAGTAGACAGTGCCGATCGTACCTGTCCCGATTAGTTCATTAACTTTGAACTTGCTCAATTCGGGTTTTTTATCCATTAGCTAATATCCGATGCTTTCTACAAAGTTTCTGCTACAACTGTGGCCAACACTTTAATTCGGATTTCTTTGATTTCAGTGCGCCCGAGATCTGGGCAATGTGATCATCCGGCAGTCCCGGATAGATCGGAATGGAGACAATGTGCTCATGTGCCCACATGGCGTTGGGAAAATTTTTCCCGTCCATTTCGAGCAGCATCGAAATCGGTTTATATACCGGTCGTTTAGCTTCGATACCACGTTCACGAAAATAGGCTATCGTTTGATCCGCGTTCTGAGCGGCGACTAGAAATCGAGAGAAGATACTATTCGCTATCGAATCGGTCCCCGTCAAAGCGTCCATGTAGATCCCGGCTATCCGCTTTCGTTCGCGTACAAATCCCGATAGTTTCTCGAGCTGGCTTAGGCCCAGAGAGGCGTTTAAGTCTGACATTAAGAAATGAAAGTGAGGCTCCCAGGATTCACGGTTGTCGTGACTCAAAAGATCTACAACTCTGTTTTCATTCACACAGTCATCGCCGAGAATCATTCCGCCGTGACCTGTTGTTAATAGTTTCGTTCCATAAAACGAGCATATTGACAGTTTTCCGAACGATCCAATTTTTCTATTGTCGTAATCCATCCCTAGCGTTTGGGCGCAGTCCTCTATAACGTTGGGATGATCGGTCTCTTGTATGCGGGCGGGGATTCCGAATAGGTGCGGGACGACAACTGCTTTTATATTGGCCGCCGAGTTAAGTTTTTGAGGATCAATAGATAGTGTTTGTCTATCGATATCAATAGCGACCGGTACGCCGCCCGCCAATGCGATTGCATCCAAAGGGGCGCTACACATGTATGACGGTATTGCGACGCGGTCTCCGGGTTCTATCGCTAACACTTTCAGAGCGACGGATAGCGCGTCGGTGCCGCTTTGCGTTGCAACGCCCCACTGCCTGCCAGTTTGATTCGCCACAGCGTGTCCGAACTCCTTGGCGGCTCGGCCATGGGTGACGAATTTAGATCTTAGCGTCTCTATGAGTTTCAGCTCATCCGTTTCGTCGAAATTTGGTTGTGAGTGGGGGATCATTGGGGAGAGGTCGGGTCGGCGTGAGAGTTATGTAATAGAATCAGTTCAATAGTCAACGATATTAGTACTTTTCTGGTTACGCGTATGTGCAACTCGAAAGCGTTTCCAGGGAGATCCAGACCTTACTCAGGCGAAACGACCGATGGTCACCTCGGTAATGGGCGTTATGCTATTGACCTATGCAATCATAGGACGAAAAGGCAGACTTGCAATTTTTGTTTCTAGGAATATAGTAAAATTTCGAATCGAAAAACCCTATAACCCGGTCTTTCCAGCTAAATTTCTCGTGCCGGCTGAACCGGTCCGTATGCCTAGAATAACGCCTTAATGGCAATCCACTTGGCCCATTCATGAATAATAGCGATAACGGATCAAACACTGGTAGTAGCTACGCCAGGAACGCGGCGCCGACTCCAAAGGTAAGTATTGATGTATTCGATTACTGGTGGATATTGCGCCGGAGATCACTACTGGTCTTCAGCGTCTTTGCTATCATCTTTGCCTTGGCTTTCGCGTTTACAGAGGCAGATGTCGCGGTATTCGAGTCCGTTTGTCTGACGAAAATCGCATCACGTAATCCAATGGCAACAATCGAGGGTGCTCGAATTCATTGGTACGGCCAAACCCCTGCAGGAATTGCAGCAGAGCTACAACTAATTAAGCACGACGACGAGCTCATGGCAGACGTAGCTCAGAAGGTTAAAGATAATGTTAAACAGAACCGAGTCAATTTGTCGTCTGAGGAGCGCGCGCTCATCGAGGCTCTTGGACCGGGTACCATTAAGGGGTCAGTGAGTGTTGTCCAAGATGGGAAGGATATTTTCCAGTTCATTTCCCGGGGGCCGTTTCCGATATTTACCCAGTTAACCGCGAACGCACTGACGGAGGCTTATCGTGAGCAGTTCGCAAGAAATAAGACTACAGAGATTTTGGAAACGAAGAGTTTTATTGACGAGCAGATGCGCGTGATTAAAGAAGACTTGAAGCGCGTCAATGTGAAAATAGAAGAGCAGTCCCGGAAGCTAGCGGTACGAGGAACCGCCGAAGTGTATCAGTCTGAATTAGCGAACTTGAACATCGAGTTGTCCAAGGCTCGCGAAAGTTATACTGCGAAACATCCGAAGGTAGCGACGCTGATGAATCAGATCGAACGCCTTACGAGCAGACTGAAGGAATATCCCAAGGATCAGGTTACTTTCGATGATATGACCTTTAATCGATCAGTATTACAGTCAATGTTGAAAACGCTGCAGGGAAGGTCCATAAAAATCGATATCGATTACAAGCAAAAAACGCAAAAGGCTTTAGACGAGATACAGGTTCTTGAAGACGCGTATGCCGGGAGAAACCTTACCAGCAGCAATCGTCCCTTGAATTTGGCGGTTGCCGCGGTATTCGCGCTACTGGTCGGCGGGGTAAGCGCTTTCGTTTGGGAAGGGTTGGACACGTCGATCGGAAAGATCGAAGATGTTGAGCGAGTAACCGGATTGTCGGTAATAGCCCATATTCCGCTGTTGGGCCCCCGCGAGAAGAGGCCGAATCGTTTCAATATTTTCGCGAAGAAACGAACCGAAAGAACGCTGGAAGATAAAATACTCTATAATTTTGACCACAAGTCTGTCGCAGCGGAGGCATACAGGTCGTTACGTACGAATATCCAATTCGCGGTCATGAACAAGGAAGAGGATAAGGTTTTTGCGATCACGAGTTCGAGTCCTCTGGAAGGCAAGACTTTGACGTCCACAAACCTTGCATTATCTATATCGCAAATGGGTAAATCAGTCGTATTACTCGAGGCGGATATGCGGCGTCCCCAAATAGCGTCTATTTTCAGTTTGGAGAATAAGCCGGGTTTATCCGATCTATTGATCGGGTCAGTCACCCAGGAACAGGCGACGCGTACCGCAACAGATCTTCTTGTTGGGTCATCGGATTGGGATCGTCTCATGGGTGAGCAGACGATAGATAATATCAATATTATTCCCGCTGGTACTAATGCGCCGAACCCGACGGAGTTAGTGGGTTCCCCGGCATTCAAGTCGCTCATCGATTCCCTACGTGAGCGATACGACTGTATTATTATTGATACACCACCTGTATTACCTGTTGCGGACGCTAGTCTGATCGGATCTATCGCCGACTCTACAATCCTGATTTATCAGTCGAACACCACTTCTCGGCATTTGCTTGTGCGCGCGCAACAGACTCTCACAAAAAATCGGGCGAATATCATTGGGATCGTGATTAACCAATTATCTTACGATGTAACAATGCCAAGATCTTACTACCACCGCTACGGTTATGGCTACGGTTACGGCTACGGTTATGGCTATTGATATGCTGTTATCTTCGTCAGTAACCCGGTTTATGGTACATGAACATAATATAGTAAGATTTGGATAATGTAGGTTCTTTTCCCCGGCACTTATTCTCCAGAACTTCGGCTCACCGATAATATATACCGAACGTCTTCATCCGCATGCGGGACGAAAAATCGTCCGGAGTCTCCTACGCAATCTTTTTGAAGTCGTCTCTCTCCGCACGAGCGGAGTCTCGGTCATCCGGATCGAATTCTCGGAGTCCGCGCCGAAAATTGTACCGCTTGCGGAATAAAGAACGCGAGGGCTTATTCGATTAGCAATCCGGTTATTGCCCAAGCCTGAATAATTCATCAGTATTCTGCTACGAGCCCTAATCTCTGCTCGAATAAGCCGATTAGCTCAACTTTACATCTCAGTGAATGAATATTCACTTTCGCCGTGAAGTTTTCTCTAATCGATTTATTATGAGCGAGTTAAGCGCTCTCGCGACGGATCGCATGAATTAATCAGGCTAGCCGTATCCACTATTCAGCATTGTCCCACCACAAAAGTTCTCCGAAAAATATCGCTCCCCCGGCGATTGATGATACACTCTACGAGATGTAGACTGAAACAGTCCAATTTCCCGACGGCTTACAATTAATCACGCAAGAGATTGGGAACGGTTCGAAAAATCGACGGCGGTCAGTATAATAAGTATTGGGCGTTTCATTACCCTTGACAACGTGACGAAAACCGGGGTTGTGAAGATACGTTTGTTTAGTAATGACTCCGTTTAAGGATTAACCCGACTGGTCGGCTCACATGAAACTTTCCGTTGTCATTCCGGTTGCGGATGATTCGAGCAACAAATTCCTAGTGCGATTACTTAATTCTCTACGTAATCAAACATTGCAGGACTTTGAGGTAATTCTTATCGTTGGCGACACTCGCCAAGGCCGCGCGATAAACCATGGCGTAAGCGCGGCGCGCGGGAAGTGGATTGTTACGATGGATGACGACACCGAAATTGGCGATCCGTCATTATTAGAGAATCTTGTGTTAGGAATGAAGGCGGATCCCAGTATTGGAATGGGCGGTGCTGCATGTGTCGTTCCGGAATCAGCTTCGCGTTTTCAGACGGCCGCAATGAACCAAATTCCCAGGCGCTTGTTCCCGGAGCAAGTTGTAACGGTTGATAGTGATTTCGTACAGCATCCTTGTCTAATAATATCACGGGATTTGTTTCTTAGGATCGGCGGCGAAGACGAGGAGTTAATACGCGGTCTGGATCCGGTGTTGCGAAAGAAGGTCCGGGATTCTGGGAAACGCGTTGCGATCCTTGCAAATACTGCAGTCGGACATTTGCTCCCGGACAGTTTCTGGAGGGTTTGCGCGATGTACCGTCGTAACGGGAGGGGAAGCGCGTTCGCTCAACGCCACTTTCCTGATCGTGTTTTGGAGTTGACAACGGGTTATGATTGCGGTGAATTTATAGAGAAACGATCGTTGCCGTACCGTATTGCGCGAAAGTTGTTACAACAAATCTGGAACTTTGTTACGCTAAACTGGATACGTCTATCGGCGGAGATCGCTTACGGTATTGGGTGGGTGGAGACTTTTTTTTCAAAGGAGTCACTGAAAAATGGTACGGCTCCGACGTATCAAGAAACACCTGTGGATTACGACGGGAATTTCCCGGTTCGCAGAATTAGAGTAACCAATTGATTAACGGACGATGACTCATTGGTCGTACGATAACGGAATCAAGGTTCCGTTGCTATTCTGTTAGTCATAGTCATCCCTAATTGCCAATAAAAAATTATATGAGCGCATTCTTTGAAAATTGCGATTGTCAGTGATTACGTAGACCCCGAAAATTGGGGAGGTGCCGCGCGGGTGGCGGTTGAGCAGTTTAAGGCGCTGCTGGAACTCGGACACGACGTAATCCTACTTGCCGGCTCCGAAAGCGGGGTGGCGGTTCATGAGACTCGGCATCTAAGCTGGGTTTATAGACGAAGTCTAGCCGGATTGTTATGTATTCGAAGGGAGTTAAAGCGAACATTAGAAGTTCATCAATCCGATTTGCTGATTTTACATCAACCGCTGACCGGCTATATAGTCCAAAGCGTGTTTCCTGAGATAGCGGCAAGGTATTTTTTTCATTCGAGCTGGGTAGATGAAGCGACAAGTCTCGGGAGAAACTACGGAGTTATTCTCCGCCGATATTTGGAGCATCGGACTTTACGAAGGGCGCAAAAGGTATTCGTTACCAGCGAGTTTACGCACGAGGTTCTAACCAATCATGAACCTCAAATAGCGCAGAATGCACGGGTCGTTCCTCTTGGGGTAAAATCGCCGCCTTTTGTTGTCGATGAGGCAGCGGGGGCACGCCTTAGAGATCGGTACGGAATACCGCATGACAACAAGATAATATCCGTATTTCGTCGCTTGGTACCAAGAACAGGGGTGTCGCTGTTACCGGAAGTTTTAAGCCGATGTCCTGACGTTACGGCGTTAGTAGGCGGTCGTGGTGAATTGGAGGCTTCTCTCAAACGTCAAGTCGACGATCTCGGAATCACCTCGAGAATCATCTTTTTGGGGTACGTGAAGGATACGGAGAAAATTGAAATACTACAGGGATCCGACGCGTCTCTCGTCCCCAGTCTTGAGTTGGAAGGTTTCGGCCTGGCAACGCTTGAAGCATTAGCATGTGGGTGTCCAGTTGTCGTTACCCCTATTGGTAACAATCCTGTGCTCGTCAATGCTTGCAACGGCGGGACTATCGCCGCTGATACTACACCAGCCGCGTTAGGTGCGGCCCTTATCGATTGCTTAAGTAAGAATTGGGACAAATCGGATATCAGTAAAAAGGCAGTAGCACAATATAATTGGCGAGTCCATGCGGAGCGCCTCTTAGAGTAACCTTAGGAATATCATGCGCACTGAGAATACGATGCTTTCGAACCAATCTAAATATATTGGTAGCCGCTCATACGGGTATGTGATAACACTTCTTCTCTTCTTGCTTCCATTGGATGCGGTGGCGCTTGATGTAACCCAGCTTGAGGGTCCGGTACTTGGTGGAATGCTTCTGGCTGCAGTATCCTTCGCGATCTTAACGTTTTTTAAGCCCAAAATAGGGCTTTTCGTTATGCTGATTGCGATGTTGGTCGCGACCGACGCTGGACTGGGCGGGGAGGGAGGCAGTTCGCGGCGGGTGTCAGTACGTGCGGAAGATCTAATTCTTATATTGGTTTCGGGCGGTTGGCTATTACGCCGGGCAGCGTTGCGGAATCTAACCGTGATCCATCACGTTCCGATAAATAAAGCCGTACTTTCCATGTCGCTTGTGATAGTGGCGGCGACATTGATAGGGCTCTTCCAAAATACCGTCTCCCTACAGAACGGTTTTTTCTTTGCACTGAAGCGAATTGAGTTCTTCTGGTTATTCTTTATGACCCTACATATTATCGAATCCCCAAAAGAGGTAAAGTTATGTATCAAACTCCTGCTAATCGCAACGGCCGGAATCGCCGTCGTCGGAGTGTTACAACAGGCATTGGTCCCGATAAGTGAGGTCGGAGGTGGCATTACAATGACTGCCGGAGCTGGGCGGGCGAATACCCTCGGGAGTTTTCTCTTGATCATGATTGGGTTGTCGCTTGGGATGTTTATCTACTCCTCCAAACAGGGCGTTCTTTGGAATTTCGCGATTTTCGCGATTACGATGGCGACATTGGTGTTTACGAAGTCGCGGGGTGCCTATGTCGGGTGTATCCCATTACTCGGGGTTATGATGATAATCACCCGTAGTCGACGTATGATTTCAGTTTTGGCGGTCGGGCTTTTGATCGGCATACTGTTAGCGTCCGGACGATTCGCATTTTCCGGGCCGCTCGCAACGTTGTTGGGAGGGCAGACTGAGGATATCGCCCATCAGTTCAAGTCAATCGGTGATGTTTTTACGAAAGGGGTAAAAGCCGATTCATCGATGAATGCCAGGGTTCATGCCTGGCGATTAGCGATTCGGGATATGAAGCGATATCCTGTGCTTGGGAAGGGCGTAGGTTCTGTTCGCCTCGGAAAATTAGACAACACCTACGTGCGCGAGATCGCAGAAACTGGATTCATCGGTTTTTTCTGTCTCATCTACCTGAATATCGTGATTCTAAAATCGACGTTCGAGTTGTTTCTAATGACTGATAGTGACTACGTTCGAGGGGTGACATCGGGATTTATTGGTGGGCATATAGGTATGCTTGTGCACGGCATGGCTATGTCGAATTTTTATACGATTCTCAATATGGAAGTGTTCTGGTTTCTAGCCGCCTTGGTTATGCTCCTCTATCACCAACACACCTCAGGCGAGGTCGATTACGCGTACTCCGGCGTTCCTCAATACGTCCAAAACTAAGCGAAGTTTGACACTGGAACACCGCCGTGACCGATAATGATCAGTTGCCAGATCGATTCTTGAATTGATCCGGAAACTCGTTGACTTCCAGAATGAAACTCATCCACGTACTGATGAAACTCGTATAGCGTCCCCACTTGCTGATTTTGATTTCTGGGATATATACAATATCGCCGTCTTCCATATCAATGTTCTGGTCAAGATCGCCCTGAAAAAGTAATTTCTGCAGGTCTCGCTCAATTACTTCACGCTCGTCCAATTTTCCCCCTCGAAACACAAATACCTGCCCGGTATATTCCCCGGTTTTCGTGAGCCCTCCGGCTTTTGTGATAATTTCAAGCAGCGTAAAGTCTTTTATAAGATCGACCGCCTGCGGCGCCTGGACTTCTCCAAACACAAATACTTGATGCTCGCCTCTCTCCGGAATGTAGATTACGTCACCGTCCTTGGTTTCGACATTCTGTGTAAAGTCCCCCATGCGGAATAGTTTAACGAAGTCCACGTCAAGCGTTTCGTTATTCCGGACAACGTATGAGGCCTTCAAATTGCCCAAAAGTTCACTGCTGTTGCCGACGAAAGCTAATCCTTCGGCCTTCGCGATGCCGTCAAGAACCGTATCCCCATAGTCGATCAGATAGCGACCTGGTTCGTTCACCGCTCCGACGACGATCACAAAATCCTGCCGCGTCGGAACATAGATGATGTCGTTGTCTTCCATCAGAAGATTTTGCGCCATATCTCTCGTTACGAGCAATTCTCGCCAGTTGAAGCTCAAGTATCGTCCGCGTCGATAGATATAGGATTTTCCCCAGTCCCCTTGATGTTCCGAGGCCCCCGCCTGAACCAATACATCAAGGAGCCGGTCTCCTTCCTCGATCTGAACTCGTCCAGGATCAGAAACGTCGCCGACTACTGTAACAACTCCTGCTTTTTTCGCTCTAGCGGTTGTCCGCGGGACTAAATTAAGAACGTCGCCATCTTTCAGTTTGACGTTATACCTAAAATCGTTCGCCTTGAATAGCGCTTCGAAATCGACTTCAATGTATTCGCCTTGGCGATTGATGGATGCCCTCTCGAAATCGACGAGTACCTCACCTACTCCATCGTAAGTAAGTCCCTGAGCATTTCCGACCACGTCCATTATTCTTGCGCCAGGGGTTAAAACGTATCTACCGGCGTAACCTACTGCGCCAAGAAGGACTACGCTCGCCTCATACCCTTTTGCCAGTTGTCCCGGCGATACGGTGACTTGTGGTGCATGGAAATATTCACCCAAACGATCGGTTAAGACGCGATTCAATTCGTTAACTGTTTTACCTACCGCCCTTACACTGCCGATTAAATAGCAGACAATATTGCCATCCGGTAGAATCGATATGGTTTGATCCATAGAGGGCTGTCCCCAGACGGACAACTGGATTGAGTCACCTATTTCAAAGCGATACTCTTGGCTATCGTAGTTTCGACCTACGTTCTCTTTTTTTTCCGGTTGATCATCCAACGACAGGACATCAGGATCGAATTCCGGTGCGACGAATGGCTCGCCGGGAATCGCCAGTTGCTCACCATTCTCGGCCATCTTCTTATAGATCAATTCCGAAACACGCGAATCGATCCCGTCCACTGGGTCCGTGATTTCGATCGAGACATCTTGCTGAGCGTAACTTTCCTTATCTTTCTCAACGTTCTCCGTCGATTGGCGCGTAGGTGATACCCCTAGTTTGGAAATTTCACCGTGCTTCTTCGGGCTATCCCCGATCGCCACGATGCTAATTGGCTCATCCTGTATCGAGTCCGTATCGACATTGGTAAAATCGACGTCGGAGACAGTAACAGCGAAAGTTCCGTGGCATGCCAGCGCCGCTGTTAAAACTATCAGTAATAGGTATGTTATCGTCTTACACATATTTTCAGATATTGATTGGTTTCGAGTTTTCAACTAATTGTAATCGACGGTACTACTGCTCACATTGTACGGTGGAATCTTGCCAAGAGATGATATGGATTAAGAAACCGTTCGGATTTTTCTGTAGGGCTCGTTCTGAAGCCGTCCCAAAATTAGATTTCCTGAAGCTTCTCTTCGTTTTTCAGTTGAAGGAGCTACCGCGAAATCGATTCCCTGCGGGGATGACACGAACATACGGCAGGGTGATTACTAATAATTAACGTAGTAGATTGGCAGCTAAGCTACCCCAAAGGATAGCGCAGACATTTGCGATTGAAAGAAATTTTCTCGGAGCGGAGCGATAGTTGCGGCGTCGTAATTCAGGATGCTCCTCAGCCTGTTAGTTTACATTTTCTATCTGATTCTAGACTAGGAGGCCGATCGCCGGGTAACGACAATAGCTCCCTAATTTTTAAAAACCTCCGTTATTATATATATTTTTTCCCATATATCAACCCGAGCGTAGTTAGAATTCAGGGAAAGCATTTGAACCGCAACTAAGAATTCTTGGTATCAGAAAATTGTGTATTAACCCGTTTGTAATTGATCGTCTCCGAGTTTTCGAACGATTGTCCTTCCTTCTATTTTTCTGGCTGGACTATTGTTTGGATGGACTTATGGGATTACTTCGACAAGCCGTCAGAAAATTCGATTGTTTGTAGTATGCGACCTAGCAACTTCACCGCCAATACGGGAGGAAAAGAGACTTGTGAAATTATCATTGGTGTTACCTGTCTACAACGAATCTGAACATCTTAGAACGTTCTTCTTAGACCTTCATCAGGCGCTGACGTGCTCTACTTTGAGTATCGAGTACGTTTTTGTAGATGATGGTAGTACTGACGATTCATTGGAAAAAATACTGGAATTAAAAGATAGCCACGGAGCGGAGGCGGAATTCCGCATCACTAGCCTTTCCCGGAATTTCGGGCACCAAGCCGCAGTCACCGCGGGTATTTTTGAGACGACTGGTGACGCCGTCGTCGTAATGGATACAGATATGCAGGATGATCCATCGGCAATCCCTCAGTTTCTGGAAAAGTGGCGGGACGGTTACGAGGTTGTCTATGCAGTTAGATCACAAAGAAAGGAAAATATTTTATTCAGACTTCTCTTCAAAGCATACTATCGCGTATTCTCTCGGGTAAGCCATATTAAGGTACCGCATGATGCCGGTAATTACGGACTGATTGACCGCAAGATCGTCGATACAATTAATTCGATGCCGGAACACAACCGCTACTTCCCCGGCTTAAGAGCGTGGGTTGGTTTTAATCAGACGGGAGTGCCCGTCCCGCGGCGCGCGAGGGCAGATGGGAAATCAAGGGTAGGCGTGATTGGCCTGATCCGTTTGGCTCTCGACGGTATCGTATCGTTTTCGAACTTTCCCCTTCGAATCGCATTTCTACTTGCGCTCCTACTAGGCTGTTTCGGATTTATCGGGCTTCTCACAATCATTTACATCAAGTTGTTTACCGGCGAAGCTGTGATCATGTGGGCTTCAATCATGTGTTGTATCCTATTTTTTGGAGCCGGCCAGTTTTTTTTGATCGGATTGCTTGGTGAGTATATCGGGCGTATTTACTCGGAGGTTAAACAGCGCCCACAGTATGTGGTGAAGAAGATAATCGACTGAGTATACACTGTATGCATACATACCCGGTTGTGCGAAGTAGACAGGGAGTTCGGTACGTGAGCATGTCATCAAGCGGGGAAGGTTAAGACAGTAACTCACGGTACTCCGCTTCGAGCAGTTTTTGAATTGCGCCAGGGTCGTGGCGTGTTCGCAACCAGTCACGTGTATTCGGATTCGGTGCAGTGTCCTCAAGCGCTCGAATAGCATTTACGTACGATTTCGTATCACCCAGATCGACGAGCGTACCGTAAGTGCCGATAGTTTCGGGAATTCCTCCTACCTTGGAAGCAACGACGTGCGTACCTAATGATAGAGCTTCGAGAAGTACGAATGGCATATTGTCGTTCTTCGAGTCGTGAATCATAACCGAAGATTCTTCGATAACCTTCAGAGTATCGTTTCGCGGAAGAGCTCCAGTGAATGCAACCTGTCGATCGATTCCAAGATTACTACACAGTTGCTCCAAACTCTGCCGGTAGCTCTCTCTATTTGGCCCGTATTTGTCATCCGGGCCGACGACTACTAATGTCCAACCGGGACCTAAATCTTTTATGACCCGAATCGCCGTGACGATGCCTTTTCCGGGTATCAGTCGACCAACACACACGATTTGTTTTGGCTTCTTCGGGACATTGAATAATTCTGGCGGGACGAATGGTAAACATACGGGATAGTCGGTCTTGATTTCATGTAGGTCGATTGCCTCCTTGATCTTTTGGGTAACCGGGATAGTTCGCCGTGCCCTGCGCATGCACCACGCTTCAAGCCGATTCAATAGTGCGGCTCGCAATTGTCCGTTCTCCGGATCTGATTGCGAAGCCAGAATATTCGGCCCATGCACCCGAATACTAACGGGAATAGTTCCGAATTTTATAAACGCCCAAGCCCACCCGAATACTTCGGGACTTTCTATTACCTCGGGTTGTTCACCCCATGACTCCATTTCTTTGAATGCAGCCCACGAGAACTCTTTGTGGAATATTATCCTGGCGCTGTTATCGCGGAGAAACTTGATTTGTAATTTGTCGGTAAGCGCGTTCGGATACACTTTGGGAACCACCCGTATGACATTGACACCGTTCTGCTGTTCCTCCTGCCGCTTGCCTGACTCAGATTTGCAGATAATCGAGACTTGGTGTCCCGCCGAGAGCCAGGCATATGCCATTATTTCGGTATACGTAACGATTCCACCAATCGGACCGCCAGGCGGGAAATTATTTACAAGAAATAGAATGTGCATTGAGTAGGAATTAAAATTTGATATTGTCGATCGTATTTTTATTAACTATACTGAAGGCAGTCAAAAACCTGATCGGAAACAGTAACCTTGAACAAGTTTCCTCTTCGGTTTCTCTGTATCCGCCGTTTGAACCGACTTTTAAGTCAATATACTGATCGCCTTCGAGTTTTCGAAATGTCGTTCGTCATCCTTTGGCTGATTAGTTCAAAGCTGGCCAAAAATTCGACTGCTTGCAGTCTAACCGATCAGTTACGAAATCATGATCTTACCGGCGAGTGTACCGGTTGACAGAAGTTTTCCATTATGATACTCTCATGACAAGTCGACGTCGATTAAAACTACCGCAGTGAGCAAACGAATTTATGCATAGCGATCAATATCCCGTCATGACCATTCGGCCCACATCCGGCCTCGCTCGATTGCAATTGCAAGAAGTTTGGCGGTATCGTGAGCTGCTGCTGATGCTCGTTAAACGAGATATATACGGGAAATATCGCCAATCAGCACTTGGATTTACCTGGGCGTTTCTCCCGCCGTTAATGCAAATGGTTGTGTTCACCTTAATTTTCGGGCGGGTCGCGAAACTTGGCCCTGAAGGTATTCCGTATCCGGTCTTTTCATTCACGGCATTGCTTCCTTGGACGTATTTTTCACGCGCATTGACATCCTCGAGTACGAGCTTACTCACTGGTCGCGATTTATTCAGCAAGGTATATTTCCCGCGACTGATACTGCCACTGACCGGTGTAGTCAGCACCCTTGTCGATTTCGTTATCGCCTTTTTCGTTCTGCTCGCACTGATGGCTTGGTACCACGTGGTGCCTACCGTGGAAATTTTATTGCTCCCTGTTTTTATCGCAATTGCAATTACGACGGCGCTGGGCTGCGGCATGTGGTTAACGGCGCTTAGTGTAAAGTATCGCGACGTCAATTTTGTAACACCTTTTCTCGTACAGCTCTGGATGTTTGTAACTCCGGTTATCTTCGCGGTAGAGAAGATTCCCGAGAAATTCCAGTTACTCTTGTGGCTGAACCCAATGACCGGTGTCGTCGAGGGATTCCGTTGGGTATTACTCGGACAGTCGGCTCCAAACTGGTATTATATGTCATTAAGTATCGTGATTGTAGTCATCGTCCTGGTCAGTGGAACCATATATTTCAAGTATATGGAGAAAACCTTTGCTGATATCATGTAATTTTCAGGATTCCTTATTTTAATTATTACACTAAATCCAGTCAGGTTTTCGACAAGTTTTCTAAAATCTTTGCCTACCGTGACAAAAGATCGTCGAAAATTCGACTGCTTGCAGTCTAGCATCCGGTCGGGCCAACGTCCGACAGGCTGCTAGAGAGAATTAAGCGCAACTTGAATGTTCTAAAATTACGTCTACTTCGCCTCAAACGCATGTGGCTTGCGTTCTTTATTCACCTTCGTATTCGAAAGATATGCAGCGGGCATGTGTATGTATCGTCCTCCGAAAGCGTAGGGCGGAAGATTTTTTTGGGTTTGAGTTTTCTTATCGCTACAACCGAGCGTTTTGAAATCCTTTCGGCCGCCGCACCCAGAACGTTTGCAGGTTTTGAGGGCACTGATATTAATTTACGAGTATACGATGCTTCGGATCCCTCGTGGGCATGTCAAACGCAGCCACTCATAAAACGGTACTATCGATCCAATCTGGACTACGAAGTTCGGCCGGGGACATTTCTCGAGCATTGGCTAGATTTATTGCGTAAAAGTGACACCCCTTATTTCGCAATGCTTTTTGACGATCAAGCCGTATACGGTCTGACTCCATCCTTCTTATGCGCAGCGTGTCAATTACTAACTGACTTTAAGGGCTTAGTGGATCTTGTCCACGTTGATTATAAATACCCATACTCTATCGACGACGATAAACGCACTGTTTCCGTAAATCTCGATCGTCCGCAGTGGAAACAGTGTAAAAGAACGCCGGTAGGTACGGTCAGATACGGAGAGCATACCTTTGATATCCTCGAGAAGTGGGATTATGGTTTTATTGCTGATGTAATCATAGCCTCCCGGACGGACTACCAGCGGCGGTTAGAATGGTACATGAATAATGTTTCACCCGACAGTGTTCACGCCATTGAGGTCGCGGCATATGATCTGCGCGTCGGTCCAGTATATCACTACTACGCAGTTCCGCGCGATGCTTTTTTCCTGGATATTGATTTTCAGCACACGACCGCGGCTGTCCGTGCTGATGAATCACGGAGCCGAAAATTGTATGAGGCAGTGCGGGATGGTTACGCCGTATGTCTTGGGGACACGACTGTTAATAAAACGGAAGTTATATCATGAGAAAAGTATTGATTACCGGCGGAGCGGGATATAAAGGCGTAAAGATTGCAAAATTATTGTTAGAACATGATTTTCACGTCACGGTATTGGATAATTTTATGTACGGGCCAGACCCCCTTGTACATCTGCTTGAATTCGACAAGTTTGAGGCGGTGAAGGCCGATATCCGTAATAATATTGAAGGTATCCACGCGTATGACGCCATTATTCACTTGGCGGGGATAAGCGGTTATCCCGCTTGCGAGGCGAATCCGCATTCGGCTCAACTTATTAATGTCGACGCGACGCGCAATCTCGTCCAGGCACTGGCGAAAGATCAGTTGCTTATTTATGCGTCGACAACATCGTTCTACGGTAAGTCCGGAGAATGTTGCGATGAATCTAGCCAGGTGGAACCAGTAAGCATGTACGGCATCACAAAGTTTCAGGCCGAGCAGATCATCATGGAACGGGAAAATAGTATTGGCCTGCGATTTGCCACCGTCTTTGGGGCGAGTCCCAAAATGCGTATGGATCTGATGATAAATGATTTCACCTACAAAGCATGTAAGGAGGGGATGGTCGTCCTTTTCGATAGCTATGCTAAACGGACGTTTATTCATGTTGATGATGCGGCGGAATGTTATCTTTTTGCCCTGAAAAACTGCGATAGAATGAAAGGTGGTCTATTTAACGCCGGCGGTGACGCCCTGAATTATTCGAAATTAGAAATTGCCGAGGCAATCAAAAAATATCTGGATTTCAAGATTATTGACTCCGATATTAAGGACCGTGATGTCCGGCATTTTATCATATCATTCGATAAAATCACCGGGATGGGGTTTACTCCTAAGAAATCAGTGGAGGATGGTGTCGAAGAGCTCCTTCGGTTATATAAATTCTACGATCCTCATTCACACTTCAGGGTGATCTAGGACATGGACCGCATAGAAGAGAAAGGTGAGTTGGTTGCGATCGTACTTAAGAAAGATCAATGGAAAAACGGGCTTGATTTTCTTACCCCCGATGAGGCGTTTTGCCAGGTTGGGACATGGTGGTATGATGAAGGTAAAGAGTTGCGCGCGCACCGGCACATCGAGAATCAGCGCCCGAATGATTTAACTCAGGAATGTGTCATCGTTATGAACGGTTCGGTACGCGTCGATCTTTACGACAATACGGACACTGTCTTCCAATCCGTAACTTTGGCAGCCGGTGATTTGATGGTCCTGCTTCATGGTGCCCACGGTTACGAAATTCTCGAGTCAGATACGAAAGTTATCGAGTGTAAAAACGGGCCTTTCATATCCGTTGATAAAGATAAGATTATCCTTTGAAGAGTCGCACCCTGACCTTAAGGAGCGAACGTTGTTATGGGACACATTAAATTGCACCTCGGTTGTGGGAAACGGATTATTCCCGGCTTCATCCATATCGATCAGGCGACATTTCCGCATCTCGATTACAATAGTGGGATCGATGATCTTACTATGTTTAACGATGATTCCGTTGACCTAATCTATTCGAGCCACGCGCTTGAATACTTCGACCGAATCGAAGCCGAGACAGTGTTGTCTGAATGGTGTCGTGTACTAAAGGTTGGCGGCACGTTGCGGCTGGCGGTTCCTGATTTCGAGGCCCTCGTAGAAGTGTATCGCCGTTACGGTGATATCCACCGGGTCTTAGGACCGCTGTATGGACGGATGGAAATTGAAGGCGACAAGAAAATAATAATCTATCACAAGACCGTTTACGATTTCGCTTCTCTCGAAGATTTGCTTATTGCTGCTGGATTCACGGACATAAAGCGGTACGACTGGCGGGAGACCGTCCATAAGGATCACGACGATCATTCGCAGGCGTACGTCCCGCACATGGACAAAGATAACGGGATATTAGTTAGCCTCAACGTCGAGTCGCGAAAAAAATAGACTGCAAATTTACCCGCCAACAGCCGGTAATTGTTTAGCGATCTTGACAGCAGGGATACCCCGTTGGAGTTCGCACTTTAGTGTGTGTTTGTCGAGAATTAACACAGAAAGCACGGACTCCAACAACTCGCTAAACAAAAACAAAGCCGGTTATACTGCAAGCAGTACAATTTTTGGACGATTTTCAACTGATCGCTTAAGGACTTCCGAACGGTATATTTTTAACCGGCATAGCCACCTGGGCGACGCCTGGTCGAAAACTCGACGACGATGAGTATAAACTCGCTGCGAACAGTATAACCGCAATTTTTGGGACGTTGCCGGTCGCCGTTGATAGATTGGAAACGACTGGCAGAAAGACGAAATGGCCGAATTCATCAATCAAATGGAACCGTGGATCGACGCTAATGAAGTCGATCATATGTCGGAGTATCTTAATTCCGGTGCCTGGTTAACCGAGTTTAAGAAGACTGAGGAATTCGAGAATCGGATAGCGGAGTATACCGGGAGTCGTTTTTGCTGCGTAGTTCCCAATGGCACAGTGAGTTTAGCGATTGCGCTTTGGGCGTATGGAATCGGCCCGGGCGATGAAATATTGGTTCCGGATCTGACGATGATCGCTTCGGCGAACGCCGTTAAAATGGTCGGTGCAGTACCCGTGCTCGTTGACATCGAGCCCGAAACGTTGTGTATGGATTTGTCAGTAGCAAAACGCTCACTGACCGCCAGCACTAAAGGGGTTATCCTAGTCACCCTCAACGGGCGTTCCCCCGCGATGACGGATTGGCGGGCGTTTTGCACATCTAACGACCTTTTCTTTCTTGAGGACGCCGCGCAATCACTTGGATCATTCCACCGCGGTAAGCATCTCGGTACATTTGGAGAAGTAGGATCTTTTTCCTTCAGCGCTCCCAAAATCATAACAACCGGTCAGGGTGGGGCTCTCGTTACTGACAATGAAGGGTTATTCCGGGAGATAAAGCTGATTAAGGATTTCGGTCGCATACGCGGTGGCACTGATTGGCACGAGTCATTGGGTTATAATTTTAAGTTCACTGACATCCAGGCGGTGATCGGAATCGAGCAAATGAAAAAACTGCCTTGGCGCGTTGCTCGCAAGAAAGAAATATTCCAGTTGTATCGCACGGAACTAGGAAATATCAGCGAAATTGAATTTATCCCGACGTCCGAAGAAACCAGTCCATGGTTCATCGATATATTTGTGCGTCGCCGCGATGAGTTAATTGAATATCTGAAGAAAAATAATATTGGGTCGCGACCGTTATATCCGCCCATTCATTGCCAAAAAATATATAAGCGATCAAGTGAGAAGTTTCCCGTAGCGGAGCAGTATTGTAACGCCGGCTTGTGGTTGCCATCCTCCTCCTTCCTTAGCGATAAACAGGTGCGCGAAATTTGTCGCATCATTTTAGGATTCTTTTCTGGTTAGACTGCAAGCAGTCGAATTTTCGACGATCTCTTGTCACGGTAGGCAAAGATTTTAGACAACTTGTCGACGTGCGTCGCGTTTTCGCCGCGGCGAATCACGCGAAAACCTCACTGGAGTCAGTATAGGTATCAAAATCTCCTTGGCGATTCGATTTCGGCGATCTCATCGTGAATATCAGGGCTGAGAACATCGATTTTCGTATTTTGGGATGAAAACAAGATTGTGGAATTAGTTGAAAGATTTAGTCAAGGCAATCGTAAAATACACTACAGGCTGGGATCTCAACGGGATTCGCACTAGAATCCGTTTTCGATTTGATCTTTTGCATAATAGAATTGTATTTAATCAGAAGAAGGTATTTGAGTTTCATCGCCAAACTCCGTTGCTTAGCGAGCAAATAGCTAAGCGGAGTAAAGAGGTGTATCGGGATCCGTCTACCGACAACCGTTTCGGTGATTTTTTCCTGAATACAACATCGTACGGGGGACGGTATCGGTATCTTCCATTTGAAAACCCCTTTTTTTTATACCCACCGAATGTCGGTATTCTCGACTATTTATTACGTGAGAACGATCCCAAAGGAGTATTTCTCGATATCGGATGCGGACTAGGGTATAGCATCATATACCTGAGTCAACTTGGGTTATCGGTCCATGGATTCGATGAATTTCAACAGGTGAGCAAGGCGTCCGTAATCGATTTTCTGGAAGGATTTTCACTTCGGGAGTCCCTGCTTGATAATTTAAACGGTATTGAACCGAATTTCATATCGATTGTCGGCGTTCCGCTCGATGATCTCGAAACTGACAACGACGACGTTAAACAGCTCATAAATAAACCCTGCGTACGTTTATTATTCCTGGACGCATATTTCTGTCGCGGCTTCTCCCATCCGCATTATAAGATTAAAAGGACGTACAAAGAGCTGTTGAATGTATACGAGCGTGTGGCGATCAGATAATCGATTTTCAAGTGTGCGGGATCGAGTTTGAAGGATCAGACAAGTTGCTTTCCTGTCCAAGTCGACGCCCTAGCCTGATCTATGCACGAACTTTCTACTGCGAGCACGCATTGTACATGACCTAAATGAGTTACAAAGAACCCAAGACTTTGAAATAACTCGCTATTCCTTCAGCCTTGAAACCTTCGTAACTCATTGATCTCAATCACACTGCGAACTCTCGTGACGAAATTCGTGCATAGATCAGGCTAGCCTGATTAATTCATTAAAATCAAAATCTTAAATTTGGATGGTGAGAGTGTCCTCCGCGGCGATTTCCGTAAAAAACTTGGGTAAAAAATACCGGCTCGGACTGACCCACGATGATTTACTGGTCAATAGATTATTGAAATCTCTCGGTCGAGTATTTTCAAAGAACGTCGCAGAGAGTCGGTGCGAAGACATCTGGGCATTGAGAAATGTATCATTCGCTGTGGAGCCGGGCGAAGTCCTTGGTATCATAGGCCGCAACGGCGCGGGAAAATCAACGTTACTAAAAATTCTAAGTCGGATAACGGAGCCGACAGAAGGCGAGGTCGAAATTCGCGGGCGAGTAGCGAGTTTGCTGGAGATAGGGACGGGATTTCACCCGGAGTTGACCGGGCGCGAGAATATTTATCTTAATGGCTCAATTCTCGGAATGGCCAAGGACGAGATTGATCAGAAACTTGATGGAATAATTGATTTCGCTGAAATTCAAAAGTTCATTGATACACCGGTCAAGCGTTTTTCGAGCGGGATGTACATTCGGCTGGCTTTCGCCGTCGCGGCACATTTAGAACCGGAAGTATTAGTCATTGACGAGGTTTTAGCGGTTGGGGATTATCAATTTCAACAGAAGTGTTTAGGGAAAATGAAGGATGTATCGCAAGAAGGTCGTACAGTCCTCTTTGTCAGTCACAATATGTCTGCCGTCAGTCAACTGTGCACTCGCGGAATCCTGCTTAAGGACGGGCAGATAAGCGAGGTTGGAGACATCAACAAAGTTATCAGTGCCTATATGGCAATACATCGAACCGATACCCCATACGTTTCTTTGATAGATTATGATTTGAGGTCGGGTAACGGAAAATTACGGTTCAACTCGATCGGAATTCGTGACACTGATCGCGAATATCGACAAGACTTTGAGTTAGGTGAAGACATTATTATAACCTTTGAAGTAGCCGTCAAAGTTCCTATAGATTCTATCTGTTTTAGTATTATTCTTTTTACTTCTGATGGAATTCGCCTGTGTAACATGATTGATATCGATTCAAATGTCACATTTAAAATTTCTGCGGCAACGGAGAATATAGAGGTTGTACTAAAAGACGTTCGATTATATCCGGGAACCTATCATATTAGCCTATGGGGGGGGGATGTTTCGGGGTTTGAGTTGTACGACCATGTAAACGAATGCATGTCGTTCAATATCGTCAACGGAGGAAAATTAACCCAACGAAGTTTACCCCGACAATCCGGATTATTATTTTGGACGCCGGAATGGCGAAGAGAACGCCCTGTTTAAGGCGAATTGGTCGTATTTTGCTGGGGCGCCCAATGCCAATTAGCCATTATCCTGATTTCGATGACGATGGGTATAGGTCGCAAACAACTGTGGCTGCGATATCAGTCAGCGGGCACACAACGAAGGCCAAATTATGATACTGAAGAGGATGCTTGGTAGATTACATCGGGAGGTTTTCCCACCGCCCCCGAAAAAACCTACTGAGCGCGAATTAATGGCAACGAAATGGTTTACTGATGGCGGCGACGATAGATTCCTTTTCGACTACAATTTGGATAGAAACTCGTTAGTGTTCGATCTGGGCGGGTATCAGGGGCAGTGGGCAAGCGATCTGTTTTCGAGATACCAGTGCCCAATTCTCGTGTTTGAGCCGGTAAAGAGTTTCGCCGAAAAAATAGAGAAAAGATTTCGAAAAAACGAACTGATCGACGTGTTTAATCACGGCTTAGGCGGTTCCTCAAGAAAGGAAACAATACACATTTGTGCGGACAGTAGTTCGGTATTTAAAGGTTCTGGTGATACTGAGAATATAACAATCGTAGACGTAAAGGATTTTCTGGAAGAACGCGGGATAACAAAAATCGATCTGGTCAAAATCAACATAGAAGGCGGGGAGTATGAGTTGCTAGAAAGACTTGTCGAAACTGATACGACGAAAATAATAGAAAACATACTCGTGCAATTTCACGATTTTTTTGAGGACTCAGATTCACGAATTGAGACTATACAGAATAATCTAAAGGTAACGCACACTCCGAGTTATCAATATAAATATATATGGGAGAACTGGACGCGAAATGCCGGCAGTGACTCGTAGGGGCCCAATTTATTCTTCCCCCGCAGGCCGATTAAACTTCGAATTCGATTCGACCCTCAATCAACCACCAATCCGAACGTCTGCAAATGAATGACAGATTCTGCGTGATCCGTTATTCATCGTTTGCCACGGAATTCGGGTATTTGTTTAGCGACCTTGACAGCAGGGATACCCCGTTGGAGTTCGCACTTTAGTGTGCTTTCTGTGTTAATCCTCGACAGACACACTAAAAGTGCGAACTCCAACAACTCGCTAAAAAAATACGAATTCACACGATGTTTTACGACAGGACGGCAGCCGTATAGCCAGATGGTGAATCCCGTCATTAGTGTCTGAACGGAAACGACGGGATTCTAACGTTATTAATAGAGGTCAACTTTCCCCATAATGCCGATTCCGAATCCCAAAATTAGCGTTATTATGCCTGTATATAACGGGGGAGAGTTTCTTCGAGAAGCGATAGATAGTATCATTGCCCAGACGTTTAGCGACTTCGAGTTTCTCATTCTTGACGATGGATCATCGGATGGGAGCATTGATATAATACGGTCGTACGATGATTCCCGGATCCGCCTGGAGACGAGTGGTTCGAATCTCGGGTTGCCGCGGATCCTGAATAAGGGACTCGAACTTGCACGAGGAGAGTTTATCGCCCGTATGGATTGCGATGATATCAGCTTACCGACGCGCTTTGCAGAGCAATTGTCATTTCTATTGCAAAATCGCGATATCGATATGCTTGGTACCCAAGGCATTCATATCGATGCCGACGGACACCCTTGCAGGACGGAAATAGCGCAATTACACCCGACGGAGCCCGGCGTTATCCGCTGGACTATTGTTTTTCAATGTTGCTTTAATCATCCGACGGTAATGATGCGAAAATCATTTTTGTCGAAATACGGTGGTTATAATCCGGATTTCGTCCTTGCCGAAGATTACGAGTTATGGCTGAGGTCCGTTTTTACGACGAAATTTTCCAATCTTTCCAATCCGCTGGTAAAGATAAGAAAACACGATAAGAATGTCTCAAAAACGTCAGGAGAGACTCAGCTTATTGGTTCCTATCTGGCAATTTCTAATACCCTTTCGCGAATATTTGGGAGAAAAGTTTCGGTCGAAACGGTACGCCGGCTGCATTACCCAAGCTTAATGGCGTCAAACGAGGAGGTAATTGAAGTCACTGACGCAATCATGCAGATTCTTGCGAAGTGTACTGATCCGTTCAATCTTTCACCGCGAGAGCGCAAGAATATCCGGTCCAGCGCCGTCGATCGTCTTGTCACGATCGCGACTGAAGCTTTGAAACACCGACATTCTCGATTTATAAGGCCATTGAAGACCGCGGTGTCAATCAACGCAGTACATACGATCCGGACTGCGACCCGTAAACTAATCGAATTCGCCCTAAGACGGACGTGCACCAACAAATAAGCGTTCAAATCAATCCGGTTATGAGCAAAGTATAAGAATGAAATTAGATCGTGTTATTTTGGCGTGTGATGAGAATATTAATTACACGGAGTTCTGGCCTGTAATTTCTAAGGCCTGGTCTGAAAGAATTGGCGTGAAACCAACTCTTTATTATTAAAGCTAAGTGCGCAAGAATCGCAGGCTATTGCCGTTGACGCCACGGATAGACTAATGACTGTAGCAGCGGAAAGTTAAAAAACGGATTGGGGTATTCGGTGAATCCGTTTTTGGTGGCGATGTCGATCTCTCCGCGGTATACAATTAAGGCTTTTCGCAGTAAACTAATGAGAAATTACGGCTAACATGCCCACCTAGCAGTTCTGGGGCGTGATCAAGTTATGACAATTCGGTCATCTGAATCCGTTGATCGGCGCACGTTTAGCGCCGTTGTAATTCGAAATCGACTTCAGCGAAGGTCTTTGCTGATATTGAAGGAATAGCCAATGCGAGTTGCTGTTATGCAGCCATATTTTTTCCCATATTTCGGTTACTTCCAACTGATAAACGCAGTGGACAGGTTCGTTGTCTTGGATGACGTGTCTTACGTAAACAAGGGGTGGATTAATCGAAACCGAATATTAGTAAATGGTCGGGGGCATCGGTTCGCGGTACCGCTAAAATCCGCAAGTCAGAACACGTTGATCAAGGATATAGAGCTTGCGGTTGACGACCGATGGAAAAGGAAATTCTTGCGATCTATTGAGAGGTCATATCGAAACGCTCCGTTCTTCGCCACGATCTTCCCCCTTGTTGAGGATACAATTTCGATCGATACGAAGTTGATTATCGAATGGAATTTGGCGGCGTTGCTTGCGGTAACCCGTTACCTGGAGATTGAGACTGACATTATCGAGACGTCGACCGGATATCACAACAATGAACTAAAAGGCCAATCCCGAATTCTTGACATTTGTCGTCGCGAGGGAGCAACCCGATATCTCAATACGATTGCGGGTGAAGAGTTATATTGTGCGAACGCCTTTGAAAAGCGCGGTATACAACTACATTTTTTACAGATGGCGGACATAACGTATCACCAGTTCGGAGACGAGTTCGTACCGTGGTTGTCAATAATTGATGTAATGATGTTTAACTCCAGGTCAGAGATTCAAGGATTCTTGACTGAAATCCCTCCGATATAGTTCGCCGTTAGCCGAATTTCATCGACTTAATCGCAGCGATGGTCCGATTCGCGTCCTCGCGACACGCGATTGTGCCCATAATTAACTACAGATTTTGAAAATTAAATTGGCGGGCTTCCGGCACGTTGTTTTTATGTTCTTAGTAGCGCAAAAACCGCAACTATACCGTATCCGAGGTGCAAATTGGTGGAAATTGAAACTTTGATTGGCGACGTTTTAGGCGTTGATTCGAATCAGGTCAGTGATTCGCTGGCTATGAAAGAGTCAGATCGGTGGGATTCGCTCAAGCATATGGAGTTGATCGTTGCGCTCGAGCAAACGTTCCAGGTGGAGCTGACCTTCGACGAGATTGTCGCCATGCGAACTGTCGGAGAAATTCGGCGCATTCTCGGCGAAAAAGGAGCCCTTACTTAACGATGGAACTGCATGGAAAAAGCGCAATCGTAACCGGCGGTGCAAACGGAATCGGAAGGGAGTTGACGAAGGCGTTGGCGCGTGAGGGAGCGTCCGTTGCCGTCATCGACCTGGATACGCGTAATTTTAAGAGTATAGAAGCCGAATCAGATAAGGTATTCTGCATTGAATGCGATCTCACAGATCCTCTGCAGATACGGGAAAAGGTCGACGTGATATACGACCGACTCAAGACCGTTGAAATACTGGTGAATAACGCCGGCATTCTCTACAGTGCACCCCTTGTCGGAATTACGTCCGATGGGATCCGAAAACACGATTTTGAGAAGTGGGATACGGTAATTAAGACCGATTTGAGTTCCGTTTTTTATATGACGGCAACGGTCGTCGAGAGAATGATCAAGTGTCGAACGAAGGGGGTAATCGTCAATATCAGTTCCGTCGCTGCTGCGGGAAACGCCGGGCAGTCAGCTTATTCCGCGGCGAAGGCGGGAGTCAACGCCTTAACGGCGACATGGGCGAAGGAACTGGGAAACTGGAATATACGGGTCGCAGGTGTTGCACCCGGGTACTCCGATACCGATTCAACTCATGCCGTGATGGGAGACGGCAACCTGGCCGAGGTTGTCTCAAGAGTTCCGTTGAAACGGCTAGGTAAGGCCGACGAGGTTTCAGCCGCAATCCTGTCTGTCGTGAAAAACGATTTTTTCAACGGGAAAATACTCGAAATCGATGGGGGACTCATCGTTTAGCCTGAACGATGTTCCCCAGTCAAAACCGGGGAATTAGTTAAATTCGAAGGATCTATGTACAACTACAATTTAGGAATCGCGTTTGAGAGGGTTGCAGAGCAATATCCCGGGAACATCGCTCTTAAATTCGCTGACACCGATTCCGTAACCTACGAGCAACTGAATCAATACGTCAATCGGTGCGCCAGATACTTATTGAATGTAGGCGTCCATCAACGTGACGTTATCGCGATCGGCGGCGATAAGAAATTGGCAACGTTCGTTGCCATCTTGGCGTCCTTGAAAATAGGTGTGGTCTACACTGTATTCGACCCGGATAGCCCGTTAGAGAGACTGCGCAAGATTTTATCCCGTGCGGCTCCTGAGCTGATACTCGCTGACGCGGGGCTCATTCGCGGAATAGCGGGGGTGTCGGGTATACCGCGCGAGCGCCTTATTGATTTCGACGTGATGTTTGGGGACTTGGTCGCTGAAAAATATGATAGCGCGAACCT
The DNA here is from genome assembly GCA_021772635.1 of Verrucomicrobiota bacterium. Lineage (GTDB taxonomy): Bacteria > Verrucomicrobiota > Lentisphaeria > JABSQK01 > JAJFLO01 > JAJFLP01. Next base: position 79,071 of record JAJFLP010000030.1, read on the forward strand.
ATCTGAAACCCGGCGGTTATCCGGCGAGAATCCGGCATACATCATGTTTACCTCTGGATCAACTGGATTTCCCAAAGGCGCGGTCATTACCCACAGCAATGTTCTGAATTTAATTAATTGGAGTCGCGAAACTTACAATACTTGTCCGGACGATGTTTTTACGAATCTTAACCCTCTTTACTTCGACAACTCGGTTTTCGACCTGTACGCTTCTCTTTTCTCCGGAGCTGCGTTGGTTCCATTTTTCAAGGAGGTTGTTGCCGACCCGAAGCTATTGATCGATACGGTCGACAAGCTACAATGCACGTCGTGGTTCTCCGTTCCGTCGCTGCTCATTTTTCTGGATACGATGCGGGTGTTCCGAAAAGATAATTTCAATAGTATAAATCGGTTTATATTCGGCGGCGAAGGTTACCCGAAAGCGAAACTGAAGAATCTATATGACGTATATGCAGATCGTGCTGAATTGCATAATGTTTACGGTCCGACCGAATGCACATGCATCTGTTCATCGTATCGCATTTCAAGCGATGACTTTAGTGATTTGACCGGATTTCCGCCGCTCGGCAGAATTGCCGATAATTTTTCGTACGTTATTCTCGATGCAAATAATGAATACGTTGAAAACGGGAGCACAGGCGAGTTATGTCTCCTCGGGCCGAATGTCGGTAAGGGGTATTACAATGATACGGAACGGACGGCCGCCAATTTTGTCAAGAGCCCCTTTATTACAGGATATGATGAAATCATGTATCGCACCGGTGATATGGTTCGGTATCAAGCTTCAGACGACAAAATATATATAGTCGGTCGTGTCGATAATCAGATAAAACATATGGGATACCGAATCGAGCTTGAGGAAATAGAAACTGCGCTTTGCCAGATCCCGTCGGTTGCTCAGGCAGCGGTGGTTCACGGGGAGTCCCGAGGTTTAAGTCAAATCGTGGCCATCCTTTTGACCATCAACGAAATAAATGAACACATTGTTCGCGATGAGCTCAGTAAGATTATCCCTAATTACATGATCCCGAATCAAATTTATTTCGATTCCGAACTGCCGAAAAACGCAAACGGCAAGGTGGATCGTCAGACATTAAAGGCGCGTTACCTGTGACGAAGGTTAGCGAAAGGAAATTGTGATGAGTAAAGTGGTTATATTTGGTGAAGGAAAATTTGCGGAGGAGGTATATTATTATTTAACGAACGATAGCCCGCATGAGATCGTCGCATTTACGGCCGATTCGGATTTCATCACGAAAGATACGCTTCTTAATCTTCCCGTCATCCCCTTCGAAACGGTCGAAAATCGATATCCGCCGGACGATTTCAAAATGTTTATCGCTTTGGGTTATCAGAGATTGAACGATCTTAGAGCCAGTAAATACGGCGCTGCCAAAGAAAAAGGTTACGAACTAATCAGCTATGTCAGTTCCAGAGCGGTCAATTTCGGTAACGTCGAAGTTGGTGACAACTGTTTGATTTTAGAGAATAATTCGATCAATCCGTTGTCAAAGATCGGAAACAATGTAACGCTGTGGTGCGGCAACCACATCGGGCATCATTCCACGATAAAGGACCATTGTTTTCTCGCCGGCCAAGTCGTAATTTCCGGGACGACCGTTATCATGCCGTATTGTTTTCTCGGTGTGAACTCAACGATCGGACACGAGATTACGATTGGCGAAAGAAATCTCGTCGGAGCGGGCTCCCTTATTACGAAAAGCACTGAACCAGGTAGCGTCTTTATTTCACAGGATACCGAAAAATACAGGCTGGATGTCGATTATTTTCTTCGGATCTCGCGTTTATGAGCTACTCTTCGGTCAGATTCCCAGCGACGGTCAAAAATGTATCTGCTGAAACCGGAAAATTATTCTAATATTTTAACATTATATGATCGCGTACCGATTGATTTTCCACTTATTCGATCGGTAATAGAGAAAATCCAAGACGGTTGGATTTATGTAGACGACAGTCAGGCTCCAAATAATGCTATCGTAATTACGAAATTTGGTTTCGTCTTTCTATTCGGAGATCCTGAAAATGAAGATTTTAACGATGGGATCAATCGACTGTTGTCTACGGACCCGCATACTGACGCTGTACCCTCATATTTACTGTGGTACGACCCTCCGCAATACTGGCAAGATCGCTTTTTATCGCTATCGCCTAATATCGTAAAGGCGCGTGATCGACAGCGGTTCGCGTTTAGGCCCGAACGCTTTGGCGGCTGTAGGACGTCAATGAACACGCTGCCTGGCGAATTTACGGTTGCCAGAATAGATCGCCCGTTTCTAAGGGGGACAGCCCAATTTAACCTTGATTTAACGAGCAGGTTTTGGGGGTCTGAAGAAGATTTTCTGAACAAGGGGTTAGGGTACTGCGTGCTGGCGAATCACGTGCCTGTCAGCATTTGCTATGCTGCTTGCGTAACCAGAGACAGAGTCGCGGAAATTGACGTTGCCACTCTCGAACAGTATCGAGGAAGAAAACTCGCGACTTTCGCTACAGCCGCATTCCTTGAGCATTGTATCCGATTTCATATTGAACCTAGCTGGGATTGCTTCGCCTATAATAAAGCGTCATATAACTTAGCGGTTACCTTGGGATTTGAACCTGATTGCAATTACCAATTCTACACGATAAACCGACAACCCGGACTGTTTAGCGTATTATGAAAAAAAGCGAAATATTTACCTACGTATGCCCGTACACGGGCGGGAGCATGTCACTAACTGAAGAGGTCGTACAAAACGACATCGTAATTGAGGGATTTCTTGTAAACGCTTGCGGTGAAAAGTTCTATATTCGGGATGGAATCCCGGATTTTACGTGGCCTAAAGAACTGCATCACTTAGATGCAGAAACCAGACAGTCATACGAATTGCTCGCCGCTGATTACCACAAGTACGCAAACATCCCGTTCGAAACCTACCGAGTAAAAGAAGACGTTGTACGCGAAAGAATGGTAGAGAAATTACGATTAAGTTCAACATCTAAAGTCCTTGAAATTGGCGGCGGCGACGGGCGCGGTGCGGAATATATCGTTAAAAGATTAGGGAAGGGCGGGAAGCTATATTTCCAGGAACTGTCACCGGCATTTCTTCAACATGCCGTGAAAAGACTGGCAGGATACGACACGATCGACATTGAATATTCGATCGCGAACGGTTGTTACTTGTCTTTTCCAGACAACGCGTTTGATGCCGCCCACCACTTCGGCGGAATTAATACGTTTTCCGACGTTGCTCGTTGCCTGAGCGAATTAGCCCGCGTCGTACGTCCTGGCGGCAGGGTTGTGGTGGGTGACGAGAGCTTGGGCCCCTGGTTGAGAGATACAGAGTTCGGCAGGATTATGTCGAATTGTAATCCGCTTCTGAAATACGAAATTCCATTTGATGCGATACCTGTCGAGGCGCGAGATGTAGTCGTGGAATGGATTATGCTTGGGGCCTTTTTTACGTTGGATTTTACAGTAGCAACCGGCGAACCGGAGGCAGACTATCATGTCAATATTCCAAGCAATCGAGGCGGAACTCATTGGACCAGGTATCATGGGACACTTGAAGGCGTTACCGACGAAGCAAAGTCGCTGGCAATGAAAGCCAGAGAAAAATCCGGCAAAAGTATGCATGAGTGGTTGGACGCTGTTGTGAAAGAGGCCGCACAAAAGGATTTGAATCGATAGTATCGTCGTCATCTATACCCATCGTCATCGAGTTTTTGAAAATACCGTTCGGAGGTCCTTAAGCGACCAGTTAAAATTCGTCCAAAAATTGCACTGCTTGCAGTATGCTATCGTTCAAATCAATAGAATTAAAGGTGTCGCGTGAATAAATTGAATTGGTCAAAAAAAGGTAGGATTTTTCATCCGGATATGGCTCCAAACTGGGGGTATATATACGCGCAGGTACCGTGGCCAATGGAGCACGGCGCCGATAGACTGCGAATATATTTTACGTCACGAACACCGCGAGAGAAAGATGGCATGTTTACCAGTTATGTATTCTCCGCTGATTTCGATCGAAATGATTTTTCGCGTCTTCATGAAGTCAGGCGAGATCCGATACTTAAATCGGGAGACCTTGGAGATTTCGACGAGTTCGGGACTATGCCCTGTTCGGTCGTCCATCGCGACGATCTCGGCGAAATTTGGCTTTACTATGTCGGATGGACCAGAGTATGCTCGGTACCGTACAATTGTGCTATAGGTCTGGCGATCAGTAACGACGGCGGCAGCACCTTCCATAAATATTCGAAGGGCCCGATAGTTGGTGCCGGGCCTAATGACCCCTTCATCTTGGGATGCCCGCGAGTATATCGATTCAAAGATCAGTGGTATATGTGGTATATATCCGGGGTCGACTGGATTGAATCAGAAGAGCGTTTCGAGTCGGTGTATACACTCAAGGTCGCTTTGTCGGATGATGGTGTCAACTGGAACAAACGTGAAGGTAGCATCGTACCGCCCGTGTACGAAAATGAATGTCAAACCTGCGCCAGTGTGTTTAAATACAACGGCTTATACCATATGTACTTCACCTACCGCTATGCAGTCGATTTCAGAAATCCTGAGCGCGGTTACAGGATTGGATACGCTTATTCTCACGACCTGACGGATTGGGAAAGAGCCGACGATCTTGGGGGCATATCGATTTCACCGGACGGATGGGATTCTGAGATGATATGTTATCCATGTGTTTTCCAGTCAGACGGCAGTCTATTTATGTTCTATTCCGGTAATTATTTCGGCAGAGACGGGTTTGGGTATGCGTCTCTTGATTCCTGAGTCACCGTGCGAAACGTCAAAGAATCATATTCAAAATTCCACCGGGCCAACTGCTCCAATCATCTTTACCCGACTGAGTGGATTATACGGACTTTATTAGGAAACTATCCTGACTTGAATATGGATAAATCCGCGTACCCCGGGGCGAGATTACTTGATTTGGGATTCGGCGATTGTCGCAATATGACACTGCTCAAGAATTGTGGTTTTGAGATTTACGGAGTTGAGATTTCTGCAGACACCGTTGAATTGGGATATACCACCTTGGAAAGATTAGGTATTCATGCGCAATTGACGGTGGGATCAAACACGCATATACCATTCAACGATGGCTTTTTTCGGTATTTACTCGCTTCAAGCTCATGTTATTATGTGGACGACGGTACATGTTTCGACGACAGTCTAAAGGAGATCTCACGGGTACTAAATCCCGGAGGATACCTGATTGCAAACGTCCCCGTTTTCGTTACTCAGCCTGGAATTCCGCAGAGTTTTATTCTTCAGGATTCCAAGCGATTGAATGATGGGCACGTAAGTATCACTAATGATGTATACGGTTTGCGTAACGGCTATACATTCAGGGCATTTAGTAGTAATGAGGAAGTAGAATCGGTGTTTGGACGGTATTTCGAAGATATAGCGATCGGCCTTTGCATGGACAATCATTACGGCGTCCAAATCAACTACAATATTATTTGTGCACGAAAACGACTTGAATCTGAATTCAAGCCTTCGAATTCAGTTATTCCGGATAATTTATGACCGGTGGCGGCGTGAGTCACGGGGCAAGCGATTCAGGCATTATGATGTTGCTGTTCGATATCCCATCGATACGATTCTGTCTAAGTTACTGTATGGTCCCAAGCATCAGGTCTCATGCCGATTCACCCTACATTCGGTAATGATTCGGCATCGTCGAAACGTTTTTACATCAATTCCGGGTATTTCTACCGCTCCGGGGTCGCTCAAGGACCGTGACAACTATTATGGGTTATACAAGGGAGTGCGTGTCTTTTGCGCGCCGGCTTAATTCACTATGAATTTTCCACCTAAAGTCAGCATCTCTATTCCAACGTATAATCACGAAAAATATATAGGGCAGGCGATCGACAGCGTACTGTCTCAAGTCACCGACTTCGCCTACAAGCTGTACGTCGGAGAGGATTGTTCGTTGGATCGGACGCGGGAAATCTGCATTGAGTATAAAAAGAACAATCCCGACAAGATAGAGCTTCTGCTGAACGATAAGAATGACTTCAATTTGAATTCACGTAAGATTCACAACGCATGTTTTTCCAGTGGATCCGACTACATCGCCATGCTGGATGGCGACGATTACTGGGCCGACCCAGGTAAGCTTCAAAGGCAAGTAGACTATCTTGATGCCAATTCTGATTGCGCTATTTCTTTCCACAACGTATGGGCAATCTATGACGACGGCGAAAAGGAAGAGTACTGTACTGAAAGTCAAAAAGAAAAATCATATCTAGCCGATATTCTTAAGGGTAATTTTATCCCGTCCTGTTCCGTTCTGTTTCGAAACGGTCTGTTCGAAAAGTTGCCGGATTGGTTTTTCTCAGTAACGGATAGGGATCGGATTCTGCATTGTTTAAACGCAGAACATGGCTATATAAAATACTTTCCGGAAATCATGGCCGCGTACCGGATTCACGGCAATGGAGTATGGCAGAAAAAAGTCCCGATGGCCCAGCATACTGAGACGATCAAAGGCTACGAAATTCTCAATAAGCATCTCGGATATAGATTTGATAAAATTATAAAGAAGGAAATCTCGAATCGATATTCTTCGATAGCTGTCGAATACTACCGAGAAGGGAAAATTAAACATGCGCGATCGACAATGACCAAGAGCTTTCGCGAGAATCCGATGCGGATCGTCGGCCTCTTAATAAGTTGGGCTCAGCTAAAATTTGTCCTGATGTTATTGTTTCCACAAATTTACAAATTCCTTAGACGGCAAGCGAGAAAATCCACTGGAAGTTAGCTTCAATCAGAAAATTTTACCCAAAGTATACTAACTCCACTCAGGTTTTCGCGTGATTCGCCCGGGCGAAAACGCGACGCACGGCGACAAGTTTTCTAAAATCTTTGCCTACCGTGACAAAAGATCGTCGAAAATTGGACTGCTTGCTGCTTGCAGTCTAGTCATACGAATTCTCGCCTTACGAGAAATCGAACGCTGACGGGGAAGCATATTGGTCGCCTTCGAGTTTTCGAAATATCGTTCGTCATCCCTTGGCTGATTAGTTCAAAGCCGGCCGAAAATTGGAGTGCTTGCAGTCTAGCGATTAATTGAACCAAATTCGATTACGGTTTCCGTCTATTTAAAAACCGGTTCTGAAACGATATACAACGCCAATGAAAATCGATCGGGCCATCCTAGCATGTGACAGCAATCCAAACTATACGCAATTCTGGCCGGTTGTAGCCAGGGCGTGGGCTGACCGAATCGGCGTGAATCCAACATTATATTATATCGGTCACAACTGTCGCCTTGATAAGTGTGGTGGTGAGATCGTCGAAATCGATCCGATACCGAATATCCGAACATCTTTTCAGGCGCAATGTATTAGATTACTGGTGCCGGCATTGTATCAGGACGACGTCTCGATTATATCCGATATGGATATGATCCCAATAAGCAGGGCCTACTTCCAGGATTCGATTAAAGACGTCGATAGTGATAAATTTGTTATATACAGATCCTATCATGAATCGCCTGTAGACCACGAAAGCGATCACGATCTGGTGCGATCGGAAATTCCTATTTGTTATACCGCAGGATTGGGCAAGACTTGGGGCGAAATCTTCAATACCACAGATCTATCTGAAATTCGCCGGCGGCTGTGTATTTGGTATGAGGATGAATCCTGGTTTAGTGACCAACGAATGTTATATCAATGCGTTACGAATTGGCCGGAACACGAGCGCAGGTGTCGTTTTTTGAGTGACGCAGTGACGATGTTTCAAAGATTGGACCGTAGTACCGCTTTGAAAAACGTGGACGATCTGGACAGTTTTACGGATTTTCATCTGCCGCGGACACATATCTGTAAACTGTCGATAATGGGGCATGTATTACGGCGGTTACGATTGCCGATTCCAGAATGCTGTCACCGGATTGTCGTCGACACTGAAATGGAATCCGCTCTTAGGGAATTGTTTGCACGACTCGAATTGATTTGATTTGTGGGCCAACCCCTCGTGCTTGCGAAGGTAAATCGCAGCGCAACCCTTTCAACTAGTTCCAGTAGATACTGAAATGAAACACTCCGATTTCTTGAATTCATCGTTTTCTGAAGAAAATCCATTTATGCGCACCGAGGATATAGTGTCTTGGTTTCATTCCCGAATGGAAGCCCACCGGTTTCTGATCGAGGAGATTCCGTTCGCTGACTTAAAAGAATGGGGGTTTTGTAAGGAAACGGGAAATCTATGTCATAAAAGCGGTAGATTTTTTAGTATCGAAGGTGTGAAGGTTCGGACTAATTTCGGTTCGACTGTCGAGTGGACGCAGCCGATTATTAATCAACCTGAAATCGGGTTTCTTGGTATCATTACGAAGAAAGTCAACGGTGTGCTGTTGTTCTTAATGCAATTGAAAATGGAGCCTGGGAATATAAATATGGTACAGCTCGCTCCAACTTTGCAGGCGACACGTAGCAACTATACCCGTGTCCACCAAGGAAAGAGTCCACCATACCTTGATGCCTTTCTGAATAAGTCTAATTCGCGGATACTTGTCGATGTACTGCAGTCCGAGCAAGGAGCCCGTTTTCTTCGTAAGCGAAATCGGAATATGATCATCATAACGGATGACGACGTTCCGGTGTACGATGATTATTGCTGGCTTACTTTAGGACAGATTCACAGAATTTTGCGGAAAGACAATATCGTCAATATGGATGCCCGTACCGTGCTGTCATGCATTCCCTTCGTGCAGGAGTCAGGATCTGTATCAGCTCCCGCGCCGCCGCCGGCAACCGAATCCGGAGCGGCAGGGGCACGATTTAATCGTAAATTGCTGGCTTCGACACTAGATACTCAATGCCATCGCCATTCGACGGATGAAATAATCAGCTGGTTTACGGAACATAAAATGAAATACGAACTGGAAGTCGCTCGGATTCCGCTGCACAGCGTAAAAAAATGGACTAAATCCGACAGGGATATCCGGCACGATGACGGCAAGTACTTTTCCGTCATCGCTTGTCGGGTCGAGGCGGATAATCGCGAGGTTACTAGTTGGACACAACCGCTGGTGAAGGCGTATGAACGCGGGATCATCGCGATGCTGCTGAAGGAGATAAACGGCGTATTTCACTTTCTAATTCAGGCGAAAGTTGAGCCTGGCAACTTCGATGTTCTGGAGATGGCGCCCACGGTACAGTGTATCACCGGAAGCTATCGCGACGTTCCTGAGGAAGAGCGGCCGCCGTACTTAAACTATGTCCTCAATGCCCCAAAGGAATGCGTCCGTTACTCGACTCTCCAGTCTGAAGAAGGCGGCCGTTTCTTCCGGGAGGAAAATCACAATATTATTGTCGAGGTAGGAGATGAATTTTCCGAGGATGTATTGGAAAACTATATTTGGATGACGATGAGCCAGCTTAAGGATTTTATCAGGTACAACAATTTCGTAAATGTTCAGTGTCGATGCCTGTTATCATGTCTCGGATTTATATAGACTGCAAGCAGTCGAAATTTCGAAGCTCTCTTGTCACGCTAGGCAAAGATTCTAGAGAACTTGTCGAGAACCTGACTGGAGTTAGTATAAAGCGGTCTATCAGGATATTTAATTCAGAACTCGGCCGTTCCGCTGCGTCGCATTAATAAAATCCGTGGGTGGGTCGACGCGGATGCCGTTGGAGACGCCGTCCCGTTCGCGGAAGAATGTGATCGCGTGGGGAACAGGATCACCACTTGTGATGTGTGAGAGTACGTTATGGATAGAATAACGATTGGGGTAATGGGGTGTTCCGCGTTTGCAAAACGGGCGATGATCCCGGCATTACTCGAGTGCAACTGCATGAAATTGATCGCGGTCGCCAGCCGGACGAAAGACCGTGCCGCCGAATTTGCCGGATTGTTTGGTTGTGAAGCGGTTGAAGGCTATAGAAGCCTATTGGACCGTACGGATATCGACGCGATATACATGCCGCTGCCAACGGGGCTTCATCGCAATTGGGCGCACGAAGTATTGCTCTCCGGGAAACACCTCCTTGTCGAAAAGTCGTTCACCGAGAATTATGACTCAGCTGTTGCAATAACTAAGGCGGCAAGAGAGCGCGACTTGCTGGTGATGGAGAACTACTGTTTTCTTCAGCATGCCCAGCTCAAGTGGCTGTCTGACTTCATTACGTCAGGAGAGCTCGGTGAGATTCACCTTCTCCGGAGCACCTTCGGATTTCCGCCCTTGGAGAAAGGAAATTTTCGATACAATAAAAACCTGGGCGGCGGGGCCTTACTCGACGCCGGCGGCTATCCTATCCGGATCGCCCGATTGATACTTGGAGACGACATGCGACTGGTTGGTGCCGCGTTGGAGTATGACGACGAACTTGGAGTAGATATCTACGGAGACGCCATGTTTCAAAGCAACCACAATGGAATGATCGCGCAGATTTCTTTCGGGTTCGACTATTACTATCAGTGTATGGTCGAATTACTTGGAACGAAGGGAAAGCTTTCGATGAATAGAATATTTACCGCGCCTCCCGGATTGGCTCCGTGCGCGTACATCGAGTACCAAAGTAAAAAGATCCAAAAGTCGCTTTCGGCGGACAATCAATACGTGAATACTATTGACTATTTTGCCCGTGCGATTCGTAATCCGCAGGAATTTGAGACTCATTTAAATTCGATACTTTCCCAATCAAGAGTGCAGCAGGAAATTCGCCTAGGTAAAACCGATATTGCATAATTTATCCCAAAAAGGTGATCGTGGTCCCCGGAAATCCTTCCCCGATATACGTAACGCAACCGTCATTGGCGCCGTTAGAAGAGTTAAACCGTTACCTGCAGCATATCTGGTCGACGGGCGTGATGACTCATAATGGACCGCTGGTCCAGCAACTTGAGAGGGAGTTAGCCGATTATCTCGGCCTCGATGATGTAGTCTGCGTTGTCAACGGTACCGCAGCACTCCAATTGGCGATTCGCGCGCTGGATATTGCGGGAGAAGTGATTACTACGCCATTTACATTTATAGCAACGGCGAACATTATCGCATGGGAGAGATGTATACCCGTATTCGTCGATATCGACCCGGACACCTGGAATATCGACGCGGCACAAATCGAGGCGCGAATTACGGACAAGACAGCAGCGATTTTACCCGTCCACGTCTTTAGCAACCCTTCCGATATCGAGAGTATAGAGGCCATCGCGAAAAAGCATCGGTTACCCGTAATTTATGACGCTGCTCACGCAATGGCGGTGAATTATCGCGGTAGGTCTATTTTAAGTCGCGGAGACGTCAACTGCGTGAGCTTTCATGCGACGAAGCTGTTCAATACAGGAGAAGGTGGTGCCTGTATTGCACAAAATACCGAGGTGGCTGCGCGGATACGGCGGATGCGTTTTTTCGGATTTAATGAAAACAAAGAGATCGTCGACGACGGTATGAACGGCAAAATGACCGAGATCAGTGCAGGGCTCGGCCTGGCTAATCTGGCCCATCTCAATGCCGTCATACGGAATAGGAGGTATAAGTACGAGCTATACCAAGCTCTGCTTCGGAATTGTGAATACGTTACGTTTCAGAAATTCCAGCCCGACGAATACAATTATAGCTATATGCCCATTATTTTCGATACGACAGCGCAATTGCTTGACACAATGCGCAAACTAAACGCCGAAAACATTTTTCCGCGACGCTATTTTTACCCTTCGCTACATAACGTAAAACTCTTCGAATCACCATTTCTACCGGTTGCAGAACGTATTGCAACAACGGTGTTATGTTTACCGTTATACGATCAATTAGCAGATTCAGATATAGAGCGGATATGCAATACGATCAACAAATCGTCTCTCGCAGACTGAAAAATGGCGATCGCCGGCCATACATCTCTATGATGCCTCCGATCTATTCTAAGTACACACGACGTATCACACTCGTAGTTCAATCACCTCGAGCCCCGCGATTATGCGGTTCAACTCTATCGAATTCTTAATATTTTTTCCGGTTGTAACACTGATTTATTCGCTCTGCCCGCACCGTATAGGGTGGTCGATAAGTTTTGTTGCCAGCTACTACTTTTACATGACCAGGAACCCGAATTATGTCGGGCTGCTTTTCGTCTCGACCGCGACGGGCTTCGCAATGGGAATTCTTATGGCAGGTGACTCTGTAATTCGGCGTAGATTGTCTGCGCCGCGAATCTATTGCCCTTCTCGTTATAATGTCCGGCGGCGCCCAGGTAGTTCAATTCTCCACGGCGGATGAACATTGCGATTGCATCTTCCTGAGGCAGTGCCTGGAATGCACCGACCATATCAATAAGCGGAATCTCAAGCCTTGCTGCCGTCGTACGTATAAACTCGGTCCAGTCCTTGGCGCTGTCCCCGGCATAGTCCGATTCTACCGGTAGGTGAACGAGTATAAGTTGACTCGAGCGCTGACGATTCAGGTCGCGAAGATCGGCGAATATCTTTTCGAGAATCTTCTGGGTTTTTGATTTTTGTGCATCGCTTCGCGTGTTGCTATTTGCCGTTTCCGTGTACGCCGTAGTGCTAGTATCGTTCGCGGTTGTTTCTACCCTTGATTCGCCTTTCCACCAAGTCTGTTTCGACAGTTGTAAGATCCGGAAATCTCGTATGCTGTTACGAATCGTTAGTAAAATCGGAAGTCTGTACGGTATTCTTGGAACCGGCACATTCATAAGCACGAGTTCGTCATCTTCCAGATCGAATCTCGGTTTTCCGAATCCCAGAAACTTCTCATGTTCCATCCGGGAAAAGTCACTTGTTATAAATGCCAGCAAATGGAATTCATGTTGAATCGCGCCGATATCGCGTTTAAACCACAAGTACGCCTGATCGGTTCCGTAACCTCCCTGTCCCATATTCAGACATTCGATACGCGGGTCGATCGCCGCGAGCTGCGAGCTCCATGTATCGTCGTCATCGACCCCGTAGCCGAGCGTGAATGAGTCACCCGAGCAGACGATTCTAACTTTTCCCTCGGGAATCGCCGTCGGGAAGTCCTTCTTGTTTCTAAACCCCTGGCTGTTAGTATTTAATGACCGCCCGGGGCCGTACATATCCGGGATATCCGTATTCGGAATATTCGACCATCCCAGGTCCCGATCGTATTGGGTATGACGACGTTCGGCGACCGGATGCGCGGTAACCACGTCCCTCGCCACGAGGATACAGCTGGCAACTCCCTCTATCATGAGCAGAAGCGCGGTAAGAATGGCGATATTAATGATCGCTACTAACGCGATGATCCTGACCATTGAACGCAGTCGATTTTTCACAGGTATGCAGTTACTTTATTTGGTGTTTTTACGGTTAAAGAAACAAGACGATTACAATGCGCTTTAGCGATAGGAACTATATCGATTGTCGCGGGCGAGTCAAGTGCTTGAGACATGGGCTCGCACCCTGACATCTTAATGCCGAAGCGTACCGAGAATTAATTGCTATGACAACCACCGGGACGACGATTGCATACCGTATCGGCTGGATGTAGTTTGTTTAAGTAGCCCCGGAACGACAACGCCAGATTAGCACGGCTGGTAGAGCTGTGGTATACCGCACGCGGTACAATTGTGCGACGACTTTGAATCAGTCAGCCAGGAGATATCGAACGATACTCCTAAAACCTAAAGACGTTCGGTATACATCCGGAACCTCGAGATCTCAGGCTGAGCGACGTAGGTTCGTCACCGTATGACGTGCAGGCGCTGTCCAGATTCGGGGTTTACGTCCACGGACTAAGTAGTTCTTGTCCTGAAATAGCAAAGTAACGCGGTCATTGTCATTCACAGCGTTCATTCTGTCCCGCGGACAGCCCGTCTCGCCCCGCCTGCGGGGGCCGAGCTACTTTTGACTCGCCAGATCAACATGAATCGGCTATTTCAGGACAGAAACTAAGTAGCACATCCAAGCATGCAAGTTATCGCAACGTAGACTTTGGTAAGAGACTCCGAGTGCTCAGCGTTAACATCTGAACCCGGACACAAAAGTTGTCGGATATTATTGAATCACTCAGCAGTTACGAATCGAATTATCGTAAGCCATTGTGCCTTGTCATATTGATTTCCGCGCTCTTGCGGTTTTGGCTGATAATGGCTGGTGGTCAGTTGTATTACCCGGATGAGAACCGTTATTTGTCAGCGCGACGCGCGGTGGACGCCGTGTTCGCGGGAGAATTTATAGGCGGTCTGAGGCAATTACATTCAGCCGAACATTTTTTTTACAAAATCCTCGCCGTGATCCCGGCGGCGATCGAGAAAGTTACATTTACTAATCCGAAGATCCCGGCGCTTTTCTTCTCCTTCTTCTCCCTATTTAATATATGGTTGTTCTGGAAGTTATGCAGTCAACTTGGAGCAGACGATTACGAGGCTCTCATCAGCGCCACTTTATTGGCCCTGTCGACGTCTTTCCTATACTACACCAGACATCTCTTGCCATACGATGTTGCCCTGACATTCGGTTTTCTGGCGCTATTGTTCGCTTTCACCCGCAGAAGCGGAGTGCGGGACTCCTGCCTTTGCGGTATATTTTCATCATTGACGTTTCTGACCTATAACGGTTACTGGACCTTCGGCGCTTTCGCGCTTATTGGTCATTGTCTATATCGGGCGCCTAATTATTCTCACGTAATCCGACGGGCCCTTATATCCGGGGCTTGTTTTGTAGCGCCGATCGCAGCAATCATTGCAACGAGTATATTTTTCAGTGGTGCTATGCACAGCCATTTCGTTTCGTTCTCACAAACCGTTACTCAGGGGACGTTCGAAGAGGGGTGGAGTCTGCCGATTGCATACTTGTGGCATTCCGAACATTTTATATTTGTTATCTTAACGATCGCGTTGGTTTTTACTTTGGTCGCTATTTGGCGGGGAGAACGAAGGAAACACGTTATTATCGGAGTTGCAGGTGTCCTGTTTATCTACGGCACGCTGGTCGTCTTTTCGATGGGATTAAAGAAGTTCGTTGTTTACGGCCGTTTAGTTCGGCAATGTATACCCTTCTTTTGTATCGTGACCGCTTACGCCTTCGCGCGGCTGCGATCGACCGGTGATCGAGGGACCACTGCGTTGCGGTTGGTTTATATTATTATTGTGATTCAAGCTGGAGTGAATTTCTATCGACCGATGACACAGTTATTCCCACCGGAATTCACGAAGCTCGCTCAGCCTTATATAGATAGCAACCCTGCCGGGGAGTATGCATTCCTCTACTTACACCATATATTTCCGACGCCCGAACCTTTACCGTCGCGCGCCTATGAGGTGTTACTAAAGCGACCGCATCCATTGCAATATTTTCCGAATCAGTATCAAGGGTATACTCCAGAATGGCGCGATAAGATTCGGGCGACAGATTTTAGTATGCGACTAATCAGATACAGTAATTAAACCGATTCCATTGAACGCGAACAATTTACTGTTAATCCCTAAGCTACAGGTGTCATAATGATTAATATAGGAATAATCGGGTACGGATATTGGGGACCCAATTTGGTGCGCAATCTTGTCGAGAACCCAAACGCAAACGTGGCAGCGATAAGCGATCTCAATGAGAATCGACTTGCGCACGTAACCGCTAGATACCCGAATATTGAAGTAACTACGAACTGTCAAGAATTGCTGGACAATCCTGGAATCGATGCAATCGCTATAGCGACACCTGTTTCGACTCACTTCAAATTAGCGTGCGGCGCATTGAAACATGGAAAGCACGTATTCGTCGAGAAACCTATGACGGCGACATCCGCGCAGGCGGAGCAACTGATTGAAGAGGCGGAGAAGCGTAATCTCGTATTGATGGTAGATCATACTTTTATTTACACCGGTGCCGTTAGAAAGATAAAAGAGTTGATCGACAAAAACGAATTGGGCGAAGTCTACTATTACGATTCCGTCCGTGTAAACCTTGGTTTATTTCAAAAGGACGTGAACGTCATTTGGGATTTAGCCGTACACGACCTTTCTATTCTCGACCATATACTGGTCAGGAAACCAGTGGCTGTTTCCGCGACTGGAATCAGTCATATCAGCGGCGAACCGGAAAACGTCGCGTACCTCACACTCTTTTTTGACGATTCGACGATCGGCCATATACACGTCAACTGGCTGGCACCGGTAAAAATTCGACAAACGCTGATCGGCGGGAGTCAGAAAATGATCGTATACGATGATCTTGAACCAAGCGAGAAAATCAAGATATATGATAAGGGCGTGACTGTAAGTAATACTGAAGACGTTTATAAGATGCTTATCGACTATCGAACAGGTGACATGTATGCGCCCCAACTCGACATGACTGAAGCGCTGACACTCGAGTTACAGCATTTTATTGATTGCGTTGATGACAGCAAAATACCAACATCGAATGGTCCTTCCGGATTGCGAATCGTCCGGATTTTGGAGGCTGCATGTCGCTCCCTTGATAAAAGGGGTGAACCGACGGAAGTCTAATTTTCGATTCGCAAGGGCTTAAACTGGAGCCATCAATTTCTTGACATGACGCTAACACATGGATATAACTTGAGGCGACTTGGTCGGCTGATTCGTCAGGCTATACAGCGTTGTGAGTTAGACTTGAGCAACCTCGTCGTATTAACGGAAGCTGCAACTGGTGCGTATTGCGTTACGTCCGTCACGGCCGCTGCCGCCGGGGCAAGAGTATACGCGCTTGCCAAGAATTCGAAATACGGAAGTATCAGCGACGCCGAACGCGAAATATATGCGCTCGCTGAGCATCTGAACGTGCGTTCCTTAGTGACCGTTTGCGACGATCTTTCGCATGTCCCTGTTAAACAGGTCAATATCGTAACGAATAGCGGGCATGTGCGTCCGATACGCGAAAAGTTAATTGCAGATTTGCCATCTCATGCCGTGATATCACTAATGTATGAAGCATGGGAATTTAGAGACTCAGATGTCGATATCCGTGCATGTAACGCGAAAGGGATAGCTGTTGCCGGCACGAACGAGCAGCACCCGTCAGTTGATGTATTTTCTTACCTCAGTATAATGTCATTCAAACAGATCCTGAGCGTTGATATCCCGATCGTTCACTGCCAGATCGCGCTGATATGCGACAACTCGTTTGTGGAATATTTGCACAAGGGGTTTACTCGGGCCGGGGCAAATGTTATTACTGCGGACGGGATCCGGGAGGTATCGGGCGACGATGCGAATATAGACGTAATAGTAATTGCGAAGACACCTCGAAAGGACTGCGTATTCGATCACGACGACGCGGTACACGCGGCACACAATTTTCCGGACGCTGTGATCATACAATTCTGGGGAGATATCGATCGCCGCGCGTGTGAGGAATTAGGATTAAAGGTGACCCCGGAGGATGCGCCCGTCAGTGGTCATATGGGTATCCTCCCCTCCGCTGTCGGGCCGGACGCAATCGTAAGATTACAAACCGGCGGATTGAAGGTTGGTGAATTACTGGCTCGTAATCGTTTGCTCGGATTAAGTGTCGACCGATGTTTACATGACATAGAAAAGTGTGGATACGGAACTGTATTAAATGGGTGACGACAATATCGGAATTACGGGCACAGATCAGATCGAAGTCCGGGGATTGACGGCGGAGCTGAACTCTGAGTGGCAGGAGTTTCTCGCGACATCAAATAACGGGACGTTGTTCCACGATCTCGAGTTTCTTGCGTATCATCCTTCAACTCGATTCGAGACACATCACCTGATCTTCGTTCATCGCCGGCAGATAATAGGTGTTCTGCCTGCCTGCGTTCGCGACGACGGTGCGGGGAATCGAATTTTTGTGTCTCCTAGCGGCGCTTCCATTGGCGGGATAGTAACCCGTGTCGGAATGAGCGGAAGGGGAGTCATCGATCTCGTCAAGGCGCTGAGGGACTATCTGGTCGCTAACGGGGTCGTTCGCGCGGAAATACGAATCGGGCCCTCCGAGTATTTGGCACAGCCGAATCAGAATATCGAGTTCGCATTGAGCATAAATGGGTTTCGCCTGACAGGTACCTGTCTGTGTCATATGATCCCATTGCAGTTGTTAGAGGTTGCCGACGGAATCAGCTCGCTTGCGACCAAGAAGAAAAGGTACGATATCCGCAACGCGCTGAAGCGGGGAGCGCAGCCGCGGGAAGCCTCGAAATCTGAACTGCAGGAGTTCTATCGCATATTAACCGCCACTTTCGACCGTCACCAGGCGACGCCAACGCACACTTGCCCGGAACTCCAGACGCTGATCCGCCTGGTTCCTGACCGCATACGGATTTTTCTCTGTTGTTACAATGACGTGAATGTCGCGGGAGTATTAGTTTTTGTATTGAATCCTCGGGTAGCGTATACAATGTATATTTGCAACACCCGTGAATCGCTAGCGACGGCCGCCGCTGCGGCACTACTGAATCACATCAGTTTGAAACTAGCGGCCGAAGGATTTGTTTATCTGGATCTGGGTCCGTCGAGCGCCGGAGATAGCTATAACGACGGCGTCGCTTTTTTTAAGGAAGGTTTAGGGGGACGCGGGTACTGTCGTACAACTTGGGAACTGAATTCGAAAAAGGACGATGTGTAGTGGCTTACGACAAAAATGCGGAACAGGAACGGGTAGAGAAATTCGCGTCAACCTACACAGAGGAGTACTCACAGGGGATTGAGCGAAATATGCATCAAATTGCCGCGGAACATTTTGTGACATTCTTAAAGGCGCCGGTTCTTGAAGTAGGATGCGGCAGCGGCACCTCCACGGAAGTAATACTCAAGCATTTTAAGCACGTAGATGTCCTGGATGGCAGTCCGGAGTTGCTAAAGATAGTGGCGGACAAATTCGGGTCGCGAGTAACCTGCTACGACTCACTTGTGGAGGACTTCACCCCGACCGTGGCGTATCAATCGGTTGTACTCGCGAGCGTTCTGCAAATTTTAGCGGACCCTGGACACGCATTGAATACGATTTATAGCTGGCTGCCCGATGAAAGCGTTCTTTACGTCACCGTTCCGAACGCGACGTCCTTACACCGGCGTCTCGGGCAGGCGATGGGTATGATCGACCACCTTAACAGAGTCAGCGATTTAGGGGGTCAAGTCGGGCATTATCGGGTATACGATTTGCAGTCTCTTCGAATCGAAGTGGAATCGGCGGGGTTCACCATTGTTAATGAGCAGGGCATTTTCCTGAAACCGTTCTCAAACGATTTAATGGAGCGACTTCCTGCCAATGTCGTAGACGGCTTGTACAAGCTTTCGCTGACCCTACCGGCAGAGTACTCAACGATGTTATTCATGGCCTGTCGGAAATAGATTCCGGCGAGCGACGCTGAACAGCAAGCCGTTGAATTAGTGGTCCGGATTGCCGCTCGGCATAGGAGTCCCGTATCCACGGGGTATTTGTTTAGCGCCCCGGTAAGCAAGGACGGGTCCGTTGGAGTTCACTCTTTAGTGTGTTTTCTGTGTTGATCCTCGACAGACATACTAAAGTGCGAACTCCAACAACTCGCTAAACAATTACTCCATGGGACGCTTATGCGGGAAGGATCCCGGCGACCGGTGGCTTCCGTCGCCGTCGCGATTCCGTAAGAGATCAACACTACGGCGAGACATGGTGACGATGGATACAAATGCACTATCAGCAAGAACCCGCTGAAAACTAAAATTTCGACCCGTACAATTTAGGACGCATTCGACATATGACAAAAATACTTGTTACCGGAGGCGCCGGTCTCATCGGCTCACATATTATCGACGAGTTAGTCACAGAACCGGGACCAATCGACGGTGTAGACGAAATTATCGTGATCGATGATTTCTCCCGGGGGCGCCGCGATAATCTTTCCAGCGCAATGGGGGGCGGGAGAATAACCGTTATTGACGGGAGTATTACTGATCGCGGGCTGGTCGATGAATTGACTCAAGGGGTTGACATTGTATTCCATCAGGCGGCATTGAGAATCACTCAGTGCGCAGCGGAACCGCGGCTGGCTACTGACGTTCTGGTTAATGGAACGTTTAATGTCCTTGAGGCGGCGGCAAAAAATAACGTGAAAAAGGTCGTCGCCGCCTCGTCAGCCTCGGTTTACGGTGCCGCGGAAATTTTTCCTACGAGAGAGGATCAT
The DNA here is from genome assembly GCA_021772635.1 of Verrucomicrobiota bacterium. Taxonomy (GTDB): domain Bacteria; phylum Verrucomicrobiota; class Lentisphaeria; order JABSQK01; family JAJFLO01; genus JAJFLP01. The sequence continues at coordinate 99,179 of JAJFLP010000030.1, forward strand.
CATCCGTACGATAACCGGACGCTCTACGGCGCTGCGAAGCTGTTTAACGAAGGGTTATTGCGAAGTTTTAATGAGATGCATGGCTTAGACTATATCGCTTTGAGGTATTTCAATGTTTTCGGTCCGCGCATGGATATTCACGGCGTTTATACGGAAGTACTGGTTCGCTGGATGGAACGTATTGAGACCGGTCAGCCGCCATTAATCTTCGGCGACGGACAACAAACTATGGATTTCATCTATGTCACCGATATCGCACACGCCAACGTATTAGCGGCAAAGTCCGATCTGTCTGACGAAGTCTTCAATGTCGCTACCGGAATCGAAACGAGTTTGAACGACTTAGCGTATACGCTGTTGCGGGTGATGGATTCGGATCTTGAGCTCGAGTACGGACCGGAGCGCAAAATAAATCCGGTTCCGCGTCGGCTGGCGGACGTTACAAAAGCCGAAGAACTGCTCGGTTTCGAGGCGCTGGTAGATCTGGAGCAGGGATTGCGGGAGCTGGTAAAGTGGTGGCGCGCCGGGCGGGGCTGAATCGCTACCGCGGTCAGGCCGCATCGCGCGTTTTTTCGATATCTGCTAATCCGGCAAAGAATTTATATTGCAAGCAGTACAATTTCGGGACGACTTTGAAGCGACCACGCAAGAGATCTCGAACGATATTTTTTAACCGGCATCATGTCGCGCCATAGCCGACCTTGGCGACGGCGGAAGTCACACGGACGACGCCTGGTCGAGAACTCGAAGACGTTCGGTATAATACGCCAAAATCCCATAGTTCTCTCTATACTATTCGCAACCGGAAACCGCCCGCATAGTGTCGCCACTGACTCTGCACTATTTCCGATTGCTCTGCAACCCGTAGGCGCTCATGAAAGCAATTATCCCTGCCGCCGGCTTAGGAACGCGGCAACGACCTATATCGAAGTTCGTGCCAAAGGAGATGTTTCCGGTCGCTAATTATCCTGCCATTGAGTGGGTACTTAGTGAAGCGATTCAGAGCGGTTTCACTCAAATTCTGATTGCGATCAACCGGAATAAGGAGATTATAAGAGAATATTGCCATTATCTCGAACCGAAAGTATCTGAGCTTTGCGAGGTGAATTTTGTGTATCAGGAAGAAGCCAACGGCTTCGGAGACGTACTGATACTTGCGCAAGACTTTCTTCACGGATCAGCTTTCGGTATCTTTCTTCCGGACGGCCTGGTGCCCGATGCATTACCCATGGCCGATCTTAGGTCGAAATTCGATAAGTACGACGGTATTGTATTCGCGGTAAGGGAGAGCCGATGTCGAATTCCCGCGAGACACGGGGGATTTCAATTAGAGACCGTGGAGGAAAGCGTCTATAGGATTGCAGGCGTCGCTGAAACCGATTCTCTTTTTGAATTGAACGGGGTGACGGCTGAAATCGTCGGTGTCGGTCGTTATCTCGCCTCCGACCAGGTCGTCGGTTACGCGAAGCAGCTTTCGAAGCTTCGATCAAATTCCGAACTCGATGACGGCAAAATCCTTCGGTACATGTTGAAAATCGGTGCCCCGATCCACGCCGTACGCATCAGCGGTGAACGATATGATATATCCACGTCGAGCGGCCTTGCCTCGGCAATAACGCGACTAGACGGAAGGCAACCTGAATATGGCAATGCCGATCATTAAACCTGTTCTTGGCGATGACGAGATTCAAGCGGTCGCCGACGTACTGAAGTCCGGCTGGGTGACGCAGGGGCCGCGAGTCGCGGAATTCGAAAAGCAGTTTGCCAGTTTTACCGGGGCCGGATTCGCCGTTGCGGTGTCAAATTGCACGGCCGCGCTGCACCTGGCACTTAAAGCTGTCGGTGTACGCGCTGATGACGAAGTGATCACGGTCAGTCATTCATATATCGCGACTGCGAACAGTATTCGTTATTGCAATGCGATACCGGTATTCGTCGATATCGATCCGCTGACCTTCAATCTCGATCCGAACCTGGTCGAGAATGCTATTTCTGATCGAACGCGGGCGATACTATGTGTACACCAAATGGGTATGCCGTGCGATCTTACTCAGATAAAAAGGATCGCAGACGAGCGATCGCTGCCGTTGATTGAGGATGCTGCCTGTGCTGTCGGCAGCGAGATATTGCTCGGCACCGATTGGGAAATGATAGGGAAACCTTGCGGCGACATCGCGTGCTTTTCGTTTCATCCACGGAAATTACTGACTACGGGCGATGGCGGGATGCTGACAACCGATAACAAGGAACATGATATTAAATTTCGGTTATGGCGTCAGCATAGTATGAGTATATCGGATACGATTCGTCACGATTCGAAGGACGTTAGATTTGAGTCGTATCCGGAATTGGGGTACAATTACCGGATGACGGATATTCAGGCCGCCGTCGGCATAGCCCAACTCAGGCGGATCCCCGGGATCATTAAGAAACGGCGCGATCAAGTTCACCGCTATCGGGAATTGCTTGAGGCGATACCGGGATTAATACTGCCGTACGAACCTGAATGGGCACGCAGTAACTGGCAGAGCTTTTGCGTCCGCCTGCCTGGGGATTGTAATCAGGCACATGTCATGCAGTACATGCTGGACGCCGGAATTTCAACGCGGCGGGGGATAATGTGCGCACACCGGGAGCCAGCGTATAAACTAGAGCCTTGGCGATGCCGCAGCGGTCAAATGCAATGTGATACGGAGCCCTCTCGATGCGACGCGCTTCGGCAAAGCGAGCGGGCGCAGGAAGAGGCTATTATTTTACCGCTATACTACGAAATGTCCGATCAGGATATTGAAACTGTAGCAGCCACGTTGAAAGAGGCCTGCACGATATCAACAGACTAAATTTCTCAGGTACCATGCCGACAAGTACAGATACACCGGAATCAACTCAGGCCGAAACAGCAGCGCGACGGAATCCCTACGTATCCGTTATTACACCTGCTTATAATGAAGAGAAAAATCTCCGGCTACTATATGAGCGATTACGGGAAGTGCTTGAAAATGAAGAAATTGAATGGGAATGGATCGTAGTTGACGACCACTCGACAGACGATACATTCGGCGTAATTTCGAAGTTATCAAAGGAAGACACCCGAATCAAAGTCTTACGTTTTTCCCGGAATTTCGGTGCGCATACGGCGTTAATGTGTGGTTTGCATTGTGCCGGTGGCGACTGCGCCACGTCTATCGCCGGTGACCTCCAGGATCCACCGGAAATTATACCCAGTCTACTCGAGAAATGGCGATGCGGCAACCAGGTGGTGTGGGCTGCACGAATGGGGCGGACCGGTGAAAAAAGGATGACTGTCGGGTTCTCTAAGTTGTATTATTGGTTAATGCGTAAGGTGATCGGATTCGAAGAGATGTCTGCGACGGGGGCTGATTTTTTTATGATCGACCGTTGCGTTCTAGACGCGATCAGTCGATTTCGCGAAGCGCATGTGAGTATATTGGCATTGATTACTTGGCTCGGATTTCGTCACACGACTATCACCTACGACAAACACGCCCGTATCCACGGCGAATCCGGATGGACGTTCGGGAAAAAACTTAAGTTGATCATCGACTCCGTCATCTCATTTTCGTATCTTCCGATCCGGCTTATGTCATGCCTTGGGTTTCTGGTTGCGTTTTCTGGATTCGCTTATTCTGTATATATTATACGTAACTCCTTTGTTGGAAATCCAGTCGAAGGCTGGTCGTCTTTGATGGTCGTAGTTTTCGTTCTAGGAGGGGTTCAGATGCTGATGATGGGGATGCTCGGGGAGTACCTGTGGAGGGCGCTCGATGAGGCCCGGCAACGGCCGCGGTATATTCTGGAAAATTCATGTAACATGAAATTGGATAAGGAGTAGCTCCCTCCAGGAAGTGGAAAAGATCTTCAAATATTTTATACCCGGTGTGTGGATCTCTCTCTGTCTTACGCTTTGGGTGTTTATTGTTGTTCGATCGCCAGTCACGGCAGATGACGGATACTATCTTTACCACGCGCGGCTTATACTCGAGCAGGGGCTGACCCCTATCACTGACTTTATCGCCCACTACAGTCCGGGCTACGCATACATATATGCGGCGGTTTTCGCCTGCTTCGGGAACAGTTATACGGTCATTATGAGTCTGATGATGGTGCTTGGGTGTGCGACGATCATTATGATCGCGTACGACACGTTCAAGCGATACCAGTCGAACGTTTCTCCCATCATCGCATCATCATTCATGATCCCGGCGTGGCTCATTTACGGCGGCGCCCAGCCCTACCTCGAACCGCTCGTTATATTTTTTTCCGTGGTCGCCTATATTATCTACCGAAGCGGGTTAAATCCTGTCCGACTCAGGATATTCCTGACAGGATTGTTTCTCGGGGCCTCGCTTATGTGCAAGCAAGCCGCGCTCATGTTCGTGTTGGTGACGACTGTTCAGGTCGTAATCGATCTAAAAGTCAAAGGCACCCGGCACGTACTCGCTGCCATCGTGTTATACTGGTTCGGCGTTGGGATTCCGTTCCTTGTATTCTGTGGTATCAGCGGACTACAAGTATTTCCCACAGCATTTTATTTAGCCAATTTCGCCCACGACAGTTACGGTTACGATCCGGTGCCTCTTTCCTATGCGATCAGGATGTTTTTCCAGATGTATCCGATTACCGTACCCTTGCTGGCGTCCTTCCTGTGGGTCCTGATCAGGCATTCCGCAACGTTTAGCTTACCCCTGATGTATTTCGCAAGCGGGTTGTTGTTAATGCGGTTTCAAACCTTCGACCACTATTACTTGTTGATACTGCCCTGGGGTACCCTGTTGCTAATCCAAACTCTCCGTGACATTCATTCGAAAGTCAAAATAACACCGAGAGCCTGCCTGATTTGTGTCGCCGTTCTTGCGCCTATACTCGGTCCGCCTGTATATCGAAAGGGGAAATTCTATTCTTCAAGATTTAGTGCGACCGGAAAGCTGTTTCGGTCATTTTACGGAGGGCTGGGAACCGAAGCTCGAGAAGTACAGGTTGCCAAGGCAACCGAGATCGACAGTTGGCGTTTGGAGAAACCGATTATAATTCTCGGAGATCCGGCGCAACAGTACCTGGTAGATTCCGAGATAGCCGACAAGCGTGCTGATTACGGGTTTACGATTTTCAATGATCCGCCGCGAAAACTGATTCGGGCGATTCGATCCGGCGCGGATTTCGTGTGTATCGAGACACCGAGCAATCGCCGCAATGTACTTGGGAGCAAGGATTATTTACTCAACGCCGGATTTAAACCGATCCGGGTATCAAATATAATGGGCGAGACACTAACCCATCTGTCCTTGAGAACTCAATTATCGGTGCCCACTGGCCGCTGATGAATCGCGATTATCAACTCGCGGAATGGAATTAAGCAGAAATGGAGTCCAATAGGGGACTTCCTTATTTTTGCCTGCTGCGGAATTATTCCGTTGCCGCCGCTTCGGCGGGATTAAATTCGAAATGGTTTACCGGCAACCTCAGGCCGGTGTCATGAAACTGCGGAAATCCGGCCGGGAGGACAGCGACTGGCGATCCCATGTTTACTGTTTTCTGAAAAACTTATCGAGAACGGTTGTCGTTGAATTTCGGGGTCCGTATTTGATTAAGGCGTCGCGGGCGGCGCAAATTATCCGGGACCCACTCATCACTACGTGATTCGCGATCCGGGACCTTTTCTGAATCGGCGCGATCTTCGCTCGGCGCTGCTTTTCGAATTCACGGAAAATATCAGAGAAACCGTGATTCTGATTTTTTACGAACAGTCGTTTCCCCAGCTCATAGCCGTCTTCTATCGCGGCGGATACGCCTTGCCCGGTTGTCGGAAGCATAGCGTGCGCCGCATCGCCGATGAGGATAATGCGGTTTGTGTGCCATCGCTGTAATTCCACTTCTTTAATCGAATCACTGTATATTGGAGTCGAATTTGACAGATCACGAAGAGTTTTCGGTACGTATCCTCCAAAGTTCTGAAAAGTTGATCGCAGTCTGTCGATGGGGGCCTCGTCCAGGGTACAATTATCCGTACGCATCGAAGCAAAAATCCCGCACTCCGTTTCCGAGATTGGGTAATAACCCCAAATCTTTCCGGTCCCCAGCATTTCAATATTACCGCGCGGACAAACTTCTGACAATTCAGCGATAAACGCCATGTACTCGGTATCATAGATAATCGGTGATTCGGAATTGAATATGAAACTCCTGACCTGAGAATTAATCCCGTCCGCACCGATGACCAGATCGTACCTGTGCCGGGTGTCGTTAGAAAACACGACTTCGACGTCATCGTCGCGTTCCACGACGCTTTTTAAAGTTGTTCCAAGATTAACCTGAACACGGCTCGTGTGATTCCGCAGTACCTCATGTAAATCTTTGCGGTGTAAAAATTGGACGGCGGTACCGTACTTATTATTCAGGTAAGCGAAATCCGTTTTCCTTAATCGTGTCCCGTATTCGTCAGTCGTCTCCTGAAATTCGTTTCTGTGACCCTTTTCCTCGAGTGGCCCGTATATGTTCAGATCTTTTAATATCTCGATCCCATTATACCAAAGCCCGATCACGTAGCCCGCCGGCTTCCATTGATTCGTTTTTTCGATGAGCGTTATCTCCGCCCCAGAACTTTCCATAGCGGATACGACCGACAATCCGGCTATTCCTCCGCCTACGACTAATATTTTCAACGGTAAAGTCCTCTTCCTAATGTTCTGGACGCAACGTAATCATGGTGGCACTCAAATTCGCATCTGCTGCCCAGGAGTTGACACGAAATTTAATCCCGCCAGTGGGTTTAATTCCCCGACGCTTGCGTCGTAGTAAAGCTCTAAGAGTCTTTCATACCTCGCGGGCTTGCCCCGAGGAAGTTGATTAAATAAAGTACGAAAATTTAAATTATATCATTAGTGCCGGTCTTCAATATAAAAGAATCACCACCGAACGTTGCGTAAATGTGTTTCTATCGAAAACTCGAAGGCGTTTAGTATAGTAAACACGTAATCGTTATGAAGGTGGGCCATCGAGGCTATATTAATTGAATCGTATTAACCGGGCACTTAACGTAGTCAATGTCGGCGGCGCAGGAGTTCAATCGGACGACAAGTTTTAAACAGCAAATGAAATTCCCTGCGTAGCGATGGCCTGTAAACGCGACATCTAGACGACAAAGAAGTTGGCATTTGGATTATAGACGTCATCAACTCATAAAACGTATTAGAGTCGGCGATAAGGAATGTATTATTTACAGGAAAGTCTGAGAGAATGGAATCTGTTCACGAAGTTTGCTTGCGCAACTCTTTCGCTCAGACACCCTCTACTACCGTTATGAAATCGCGCCCGATTGGTCGCTGGGAAAACACGCCTCGAGGTGTCTTTCGCCTACTTGAACCCACATAGTGGGGTTTCATTCCCCGCGGTTTATCGCGATACCAAAACTATTTCCAAAGCCGAGACCCCGTCTGCTCTGCGGCGGGGTAGTTCATTTCTTATGGGTAAATTCAAAGTGACTTTTAAACCGTTGAACCTGTTTTTCGTTTTTCTCGGTGCGACCGTATATTCACTATTATTGTTCGACTTTTCGTTTTCCGATTCAACGGATGCCGGCAGATATTACTCGATGGGCCTTTCTTTGGTCAACGAGGGTAAAATCCTTGAATATTATGACCCGTCCGAACCGGAAACGACAAGACTACCGCCTCTACTTCCTGCGATCTGCGCGGCGTCTTATGGGCTATATGGCAAGACATGGGTTCCCATGCAGTCTTGTATTTACCTGTTCTGGCTGGCGTCGTTTATCGGGTTATACCGTTACGCGTCAATTAAATGCAAGGAGCATGTCTTCCCGTATTTTATCTTGATTGCGTTCAATATTAACCTAATCGAATTCTCGCATAGTGTCTTAACGGAAATTCCGTACTTCACACTGACTTTGTACGCTCTCTACCTGCTTAACGTGTATCACCGTTGTGATTCGAAGCCATCCCTCTATGCTTCCGCAGTTCTTACCGGGCTGGCGTTCTTGTTTCGTCCTATAGGCCTAAGCCTGATTATATCCGCAGTTATTACCTTATTTATCTGGAAACGGATACGATTGGGCTTTACCTGGTTAGGGATAGTATCTCTTGTAATATCTCCATGGATAATCAGCAACTTGCTCTCGGGTGGGACGCCCACGGGGCATCTGAATGATTTCTTTACGACCACCGCCGGCCTGAGCGCTTTGGCGAAACGCATTATTTACAATATCGCATCCCTGGGGGGCGTAGAGGCGGGTACAACGTTCTTGAAGGGACTGCATTTTACACTGTTTATGGTCGGTGAATTTCATGTCCGTATACTGACTGTAGTGAGTTTAATCCTCTTCCTATTAATCATCACAGGATATTATTGTGCGGTGCGTAAGAAGGAGGACTCTCTCGAGGTGACTTATTGTCTTGTCTACTATTCGATATACTTGCTCTGGTCGTCCGCCTGGCGGAATTATCGGTTTGACTTAGTGATGATTCCGTTAATTTGCCTCTTCATGTTTCGCGGCATCCAATGGTTATCAACTTTTGTCTCTATAAGCAATTGCCGCCGCCTAATCTTGACGGTTGTCACGCTCCTCACGCTCAATAATTTTGTGCACGGCTTCCCCTTATTGCTGGAACGGTGGCCGAATAATATAAAGTTTATTCGCGGAGACAGGCTCGCGCCTTATACGCCGGAATTTAAGCCATTTGTTGCCGCCGCTGAGTACGCGAAGGAAAATATTCCCCGAATAAAACATATTCAGGATGCGAAAATTAGTCGATTTCCGGACTCGTCAAATAGTGAGCCGATCCGTTACCCTTATAAGCAATCGCCCGTTTTCATGACCGCTCGTTTTTCAGTGTTTTTTGTGCTGTCAGGCCACAAAGCCGTTAGGTTTCCGAATATTTCACAACCCAAAGAGTTAATCCAATATTGTCGAACAAATCATATCCAGTATATCATAGCCGATACGATATACGGTGATTTTGGGAACAGGTGTTACCATTTCTTCTCTAGTCCGAAGAGGGGGGAATTTGAAGTGGTTTACGACAACGAAAAGGTGAAGATCATTAAGATCAAGTCCAGCTAGACTGCAAGCAGTCGAATTTTCGACGATCTCTTGTCACGGTAGGCAAAGATTTTAGAAAACTTGTCGACGTCAGTCAGGTAGCGACAACGTCGCGCACGCGAAATCTTGACTGGAGTTAGTACAACATAGACGATTGAGCAACGACAAATTCTCCACAAACGTTGAAGCCCGATGTCATCTTTTAAGCTTAAGAATGATATAATCCTCTTGGGCGGAAGTCGGTTTGGACGAGGCTCGACTTCGCCGCTGCATTAGAAGATATTCGCTGTTGAAACGGAAGATTAGCGTATGACGTCTTGCCCTGCGAGTGGCGACAATGCTGAATATCTCGACCGTGCTATGGGATTGTAGATAAGTCACCCTCAGTTCGTATGGAGGCTAGACCCCAGTACTCAGCGTATGAGCGATTTATCCAACTCCCAGGATTAGATTTTAAGTCAGTAAAGAATATCGTAGATGGACGATGGGAGATAGATGGGACAACTAGATCTTTGCTGTTCTGTTCAAGCGCGTTTGCGACTAACTTTTCGCGCCTAAGAATTTCTTTATGGTACGGGTAGGCTTGGGTAAGCAGTTCTCGCGTCCCTTTTGTCAGATTATTTGGTTGGCATGTTAAACAGACGATATATAAAATGGTTGCAATACTCAGGAGTTCTTGCGGAATCTTCCAATTTCTTACGTTAACCCCTAAGAAAACCGTCACAAGTACGACGATACTCGGGAACCATCCCAATAGAAAAAGAAGGTAGATCGTATTGATCGTTCGGTCGGGCGCTGTATGACCCATCGCCCAGAATGCTGGAAAAAACGAGAGTGGGATCAACATCATCCAAAGGAACACCAGGCATAAACACTTTTGCCAATGATTTCTAAAAAACTCAATTTCCTTCGAAATTTTGAATGCAAACGGCAATAGCAAGAATGTCGAAACCAGAATTCTACTGTCGAAAACCCATTGTGTAAAATAGTACCGTGCCGTCCGCAAGGAAAAATGTATTGACAACCAGCCCTGATGTCGATCCGGGAAGAATGCTGCGCGAAACTTATTCCCTGGAGCAGAAATGACAATGTATGCCGCGATCGCGCCTATTATCGTTATGAAAATCCATTGCGCACGAGAGTGACTTTTTAACATGGCAGTAACCATACTTCCCGAAAAAAAGACCGGCAAAATAATGATCATAATAGTTTCGTTACAACCAATTGCAGCAACTGCGGCAGCACTGCAGATTGATAGATTAACTGCGGTTTGCAAATGAGACTTTTCTTTACTCGCCGATAAGAGTAATCCTATCGAGAAAATTGCTAATGTGCTCCCTAGTAGATATGTGGCCGCTCCGCTCAACCAGTAGACTCCCGAACAAATATCCGGCATGCCGGATATGAACAAATTAAGCAAGACCAAAGTCGCTACCAAGATTTCTGTTCTCCGAAAAATGCTCCCGCAAATTGAGCCAATAAAAAAATAAATTGACGTCATAAAAAAAAATATTAGAAACAAAATTGCGAATGAATAACCCTTCAGGTGGAAAATTAAATTATATAAAGTCAAAATTGCGCTAGAGAAATAGCGACCAGTCCACCCGTCGTACCAAGAAACCTGAGAGACCCAGAATCCAAGCCTAGTTGTATCAGTCGCGAAAACATAATCGTCCGCGGAAGGATGTGAAAAAAACGCGAGACTTATGAACGGAACGATCGATCCGGCACTTATTAGTAAAATCGCTGGATATTGCCATTCTCTGCGTAGCAACAAATTGAAAAGAAGATTTGGAAGGTTTTTTATCACAATTTAATATTCCAGAAATTTCTGCTCCGAAATAATCCCCGATCAGTCATGTTTCTTGATATCGACTTCATTCCGGTTCACGAATTGCGTGAACAAGTTATTTTTCGAAGCCGTCTCCGGACAATTCATAAAGCAGTATTACTGGCGGTGGAATCACTCTCTAGAGTGCTAGATGAGATTGAAAATGTGGAAAATTTTTAAGTATTTAAGAATACAGTAGTTCAGGCGCGCGTGATAGGCGAATCTCTATAACCTAATATCGATTCATGGGTGACGCGCTACGTTCGCTGATAGCGAGTACTTTGAATTCTTGTATCGATCACATCTCAATTCACCGACTGGAGTTTTTGATCGAATACAGTTAAACATCATCGAAGAATGCATAAGATGGCCTAACCTCCCACCTAAAAGCGAATTACCAGTTAAGAGAAAAACGTTGAATATACGGTTTATTCGAAACCATTAGTACATATAAATGGGGCCGACGGTCTAATAATATAGAAAAGGTTGTCCGTTATCTTTTTCGCAACAACTCCCAATTATATGGCGTTTCACGACCGAGGCTTGCGTCTCCAAAATTATATTTATGTTTAATTAACATTCGCCGAATGTCGCCTTGAAGCGATTTCTGGACCTTTGATTTTCCGTCAAACAAGTTTTGATTTTCCCCGGGGTCTTCGAACAAATCGTATATCTCCCAAGTATTTAACAAACGGTCAAAGATAAGTTTTGTCCGTCCTCGGTTGGTAATCAATCCGAAGGTATCTTCCCAGCTCGACCCGAGATATACATCACGATCATATAGAGTCGCGGTTGCAGCAAGAATTGAAATGCCCGGTAAGTCGTGCGGGACATCATAGTTAAGATACGGAAGAATCGTCGGCAGTAAATCGATATGGTACGTCGGTGCATCGATCACGCGCCTGGATTCTCCGGGCAGCACCAGCAAGCAGGGCACTTTTAATTCTGTATCGTAAACGGTATGCCCTTGTAACGTCCAGCCGTGTTCCATGTCCTCCAATCCGTGGTCGGAGGTGATGATGATTATCGACTGGTCCAATATTCGATTTCTATCGAGGTCACTCAAAAACTCGTCAAGAAAGTCGTCCGCATGTTTAAGTTTGGCCCGTACGTTCGCTTCAACCGTTGGATTTTCAGGGCCGTCGCCTTCAGGGAAAAGCCAGGGGAAATGGGTGTCCACAACGTGGATTGTGAATGAAAAAGGGTGTTTGCTGGCGAATATATTGTTCTCTTTAAGGTAAGCGTGAATGGGTGGAATCGTTTCCGGTAGGCCGACCAAGGTTAACATTTCGCGAGTTCCATCTGGAAAGTTCTTGATGGTCGGCGCAACGTCGCCCGTGTAATAGATTGTCTTGATGCCAGCTTGCACCGCGTAATCGTGGAATGTCGGATATCGCTGTGTTTTTCTTAGGAACCGTGAGTAATACCTGCCGGTCATTGCCATTTTCATCGACATATGTGTTGCGCTAGCATTCGCCCGATGATTATCTAGAATAATCGCCCTGTCACGTACGTGTTTAACAAGTTTCGGCATCGCTCCCCACGGATGCTCCGGAGTTGTCATATACTCGTGCCGAATTCCGTCCATGCTTATCCAAATGAAGTACAACGGTTTTTCCGGTATCCGTTCCTGTTGCAGGATGGGAAATTCGGAATCATGATATTTCTCGATCGGCTCTCTCGTGGAGAACCCGTCGAAGTTTCCGTATCCTGGGCTCACTGTTGGATCAAAATCATTCGGATCGCCCCCGCCAAGGTAGCGATCGTATCCATCCCTGTCGAAATCGACTATCGGCTTTAATAATAACGTTAGCCCCCTTCCTAATTCCGAACGTTGTAACAGCAGGTATCTGAGATCGGGGCGAGTGAGAGTAAGAGGTAGCAGAACTAAACTAGAAGCAAGTAACAGTAGAACGCTTCGGCCCAACAATTTAGAAAATTTTGTAGCGATAATCTTATGTTTCGATAAACAGTCGGCGATAAACAGTACCGAAAAAAACAGAGGCGGTAGAATCATTGAATGGGTAAATCGAAAATAGTGATTGAAGTATCCGTACAAGGCCACCAAGGCCGTGGCAATAATGCTGGTTAGGACAACGAGATAGGCGTTAATCACGGAAATTTGAGCGCGCCCTCCAAGCGTGTGATTAAGGAACTTCATTGAGAGCGAAATCGGAGAGAAAATAATGTTGAGTATTCTTTGGACCCCGGAGACCTCTTCGCTGGACTCTGGGAAATAATACGACTCCAGGCTGTTCGATAAGAGCGTGAAAAGAAAAGCGAGAGAAAGGAGCGCGATAATAGAAAGTTCTAAATGAAACGCACGTATTAGCGCCGAAACCCACGATAATTTGAGGAATAACCACACAAACGCAACGAAGCCAAATACCGTTATGACGTGCCAAATGTAATCGCCAAACTGCTGAAATTTATTGAGGAGTCCGTTACGGACACCAACAATTATAGCAACCGCCAGCAATAGTACCCACACGATCACGCCAGCCAAACCGCACAGTCCGAAGAATAGAAACAGCATTTGGCTGAACGTGATGGGAGTAAACGGGAAGCGTAGACGAAGAATAATTAAATCGACGAATAAGAGCAGGGGAATGATCACCAAGAATCCGTTTATCACGTTCGAGATCGTGACTTTCAAAGAGTAGCCCGACCCCGACCCCGGGTTGACGTTTATCGTTTGAGTTTGTACGAACTTCCAGAGCCAAACTACTGCAATTACAATCTGCCCGGCAACTACCCAGTTATAATTGATTGCGAATAAGCAGGATATTGAAATAGCCAAAGCACAGATAAACGGGATGACGGACAAATTCCGAACATGATTTTTGCTGAACGCAACGGTTAGAATAATTTGAAAGGCATACAACAATTTGATCGCGATGAGGCTAACTGGTTTTAGCCGGACAACTTCATAGGTGGGAATCATACTGGGAGATAGTTTCCCGAGGGTTATCATACGCGAAATGGCGTCCGCGTGGGTAAGAACAAAAATTAGGCTTAGAACAGCGGTGCACGACATAAACCCAAACGCGACCATAACCATCTTATTTTTAGGAATTTCGATAGTGTCTTTCATTCGCGTTCGGTAAGTATTTTTTCAATCAAATTCAAATTCGTCTCCCATGAAAACGCTTTTATTCTATTTCGGCCGGCGACCCGGATGGCTTCCAGATCGTTCCAGTTTTCGATGGCCCTGGAAAGATTTTCGGCGAGGCCGCTGATATCTCGCGGTTGGGAGACGAGTGCTGTTTTTTCGGGGATGGCATAATCTCGCGACCCACCAGTATCTGTTGTCACAAGACATGCTCCGGTTGCCATTGCCTCCATCGACGGCATGCCTAGTCCTTCGTGCCAACTCGGGCAGAGGAAGATCCCGCAACCAGCGTAAAGGTTGATCAGTTCCTCGCGGCCCGGTTTATAATGATATTCGGTGTTTTCAGGTAATGCAGGATTTGGCTCGCGACCACCGAGGACGACTAATTGTAGATCTGGGAATTGCTCTTGCACCCGGGAAAAAGCGGCTATCCCATCATCAACACCCTTCCAATCAAAAGTATGGTGTAACATTAGAACGCGCTTACGCCGTGCCTGATTTTCGAGCGGCGTATTAAAGAGACGCTCGTCTACGGGGGTCACTAGCAATACGCTCTCCTGGCCGTACCGTTCTTGCAGGATCTCCTTTAACCAAGTTGAAATCACAATCTTCTGTAACGGTAAGCGGTATGTCCTTTCGACTTCTTCTCCGCCGTCCCAGATAGCCTCGTGGTGCTGGATAAAATAAATACCTTTGCTATCGTAGTTATCGACAGACTCTTGAACGGGCGTCGCCGTCCGCCACGAACTTGCAATGAAGACATCGCACTTTGGTAGTACATGCCAACTTGAAACGGGCGTGATCCGGTAATCTTCACCCGGCCAATCAAGTTTCGGCCTAAACAATCGATGCTTTAGATAATTCCGGTACGAATATGCTTTCCAGTAAAAGTGAACGTCGTATCCGCGTCGGCCTAAACCGGCACCGTATTTCAGCAGTGCCTTAACGCCACCGGCGACATTGAGAGAGGGAATGGTGATTCCGATTTTCATATATGCAACGACTCAGGTTATACAGTTCAGGCGAGACTGTAAGCAGTACAATTTTCTGGTCCGTATGGACGGTTTCTCTTAGCAGTCGCAGAGTTCGTTCATGCGGAGAGACGACAAAAAATTAACATGCAAGCGAATCTCCATGGATTTGTTTCATCGTGAAACAATTTATACCGAACGTCTTCAGGTTTTCGAAAAATCGTTCGGAGTCTCTTACTCAATCATTTTGAAGTCGTCTCTCCGTATTCTCGGAGTCCGCTCGTGCGGACCGCATGAGCGAAGTCTCGGTCATCCGGACCGAAAATTGTACCGTATGCGGTATAGTTAATCACGATCCGTCAGATCTGCTGTCGTAGCGGAATCGGGATGAATTGTCCCGGTTTCGGTTTATTAGAGATCCTAATCGCTGAACCTAAAACCATAAACACCAGAACCTGAGCAGTATACAACTTTCCTAAAACATAAAGGCAGACTAAACGTGCCCCCTGCACAACTTCATATCGTCCTAATTACCGCGTTCTACCCGCCGGACCGAATCGCTGGCGCAGAACTCGGCACCCGATTTATAGCAAAAGCGTTGGCGGCACGTGGTCACAAAGTAAGCGTTCTCGTTACGCGTCCGTCCGTTAGGAATAGAGGGCGATGTTTAGACGAAGGTATCTATATTCACTGGCTACCGTTCGCTAATATAGCCTGTATTCGCTTTATGAGTGAACTATTTTTCGGCTCATTCGCTATTTTACGCCTTCGGCCCGACCGCATTCACGGCCAATGTCTACTACCGGCGTCGTTTTTAGCTGGATTTTGGGGTAGATTATTGGGTATTCCATCCTCGTGCTATCTATACGGCCATGACGTTTCCGGTGTTCCACCCATATTCAGAAATAATTTTTCACGGTGGGCGATTCAATTGTGTGATCGGGTATTCGCCGCAACGGAATGGACGGCAGGCGAGGTAATCAAGCTTCCCCCGTTTCGAGAACCTGAGTTACGCTATTCAGGCTTCGAATCTGCCAATTTCTCGCCTGGTTCCCGGGGGCGCGAGCATATCGCTGGTATTAGCGATAACGATGAAGTCGTCTTATTCATCGGGCGTCTGATAAAGATCAAGGGGATAGAGTGTCTTTTTCGCGCAATCCAGGGTCTCTCCGCTGAACGACCTGCGTTAAAGATTGTGATAATTGGTAGCGGCGAGGATGGCCCGTACTTCAAACATTTGGCGACTGAGCTAAAAATCAAAGAATTTTTGGTGTGGATAGATTACGTCCCGAACGAGGACTTGGCGAACTATTATCGCGCTGCAGATGTCTTCGTTCTCCCTTCTGACAGGGAACCTTTCGGTGTCGTAAATCTCGAAGCGTTAGCTTGCGGGACTCCCGTAGTAACAACTGGCGTCATGGGAATTAAGGAAGTCGTACGAGACGGAGAAGAGGGGATTTTCTTTACTCCCGGCGATGACGGTTCTCTTGCAGCAGCAATCTCGCGGTTGCTCGATGATTCAGATGAACGAACCCGTCTCGGTCAGAACGGTGTCAAACGTGCAGCAGCATTCGCGTGGCCACCGCTTCTCGAGCAATGGGTTGAGACTTTTGAGGAAGAGTGCCAATGAGCATTGCTCCTGCCATCGATATATCTATCATAATCGTTACGTTCAATAGCAAGCCTTTCCTGGCCGAGTTGCTTGAGTCTATATACGCACCCGATTCGACGGTAAGTCAGGAGGTGATTGTTGTCGACAATGCGTCGGATGATGGCACTGCCGAGTGGATTGATAATAGCCGTTTCTCCGTGAACGTGATCCGGGCGGGTTCGAATTTGGGCTTCGCCGCTGCGAATAACCTGGGGATAGAAGTGGCAGGGGGCCGCTATCTCCTGTTTCTCAATCCAGATACAGTCCTGCAGGAAGACGTCCTAAACCAGATTATTCGATTTATGGATTCTCACCCGGAAGTTGGGGTATGTGGGCCGCGTTTGCTAAACCTGGACGGGAGCCTGCAACGATCGGCCCGTCGTTTCCCTAATCTGTTCCATGAAATCGTAGAAATGACGTACCTCTCGTGTTTTTCCCCGACCAATCGTATCATTAATAGCTATCACATGGCGGACTGGGATCATCATGGAGACCGAGAGGTTGATTTTCTAATTGGCGCGTGTCTCTGCATTCGAAAAAGTGTAGTCAATGAAACTGAAACGCGATTTGATGAGAATTTCTTTATGTTCTATGAAGAGACTGATCTTTGTTTGCGCCTCAAGAAACAGAAAGTAAGTTGCTGGTACCTCGATCGGCCCGGAATTGTTCACCACGGCGGTACCAGCTATTCTGGCCCGGTTGTCCGCCTCAATCGAAGGGTATATAAACGGCGAATGGACAGCAGATGTTACTACTACCGCCAGCATCATGGGCGAATAAGCGTAGCGATTCTATCCCTGGCATTCGTACTAACGGGGTTGGTTAGATTAGCGGTACTCTACCCCCTCAGGATTGCGGGTGCCCATTCAAGGTGGGACCGGGCGACTTTTCATATTGACAAGGCGTGGGCAGATGTTACGTATTTTCTGTCGCGTCAATCCGACCCATGTTACGAAGCACCGGATTCTGACCAACCGAAATCATGTGGGAGACACCACTGATATGAGCAGGCTTTCCATTGTTATTACTACTTACAATGTCAAGGAACTGGTCCTTGAATGCATTGAAAGTTGCGTTAACCAGCGTATTGACAAACCTTTTGAAATACTGGTCATTGATAGTGGCTCAACAGACGGGACCTACGAAGCCGTGCAAAGCCGATTTCCAATGGCGGTACGGCTTATGCGGATAGAAGAGAACGTTGGATGCGCGAAAGCACGAAACATTGGGATGAAGGAATTCGCCGACCATGAAATTCTTATGATCGATAGCGACGTAGTGCTAAACGAGAATGCTTTGGCAGAATTGACTCGGTGCGTTGAACCCGGGGTCGGCCTCGTGGGTGGACAGCTCCATTCGGTCGATGAAAGCCTGCAATGCACTGCCTTCAGAAAACCGACATTACTGTCTCTTGCGGGGCGAATGTTCGGCTTCGAACGTTTTCTTCCGCTTTTCCTGCAGGAACGATACTCGCTTGCCGAGTTGGAGCGAAAATCGCATCCTTTTTGGACTACCGGCGCTTTTACACTAATCACATCCGAGGCAGTCGATAAAGTTGGTGGGCGAGATACAGATTTTTTCATTTACGGGGAGGAAGTCGAGCACGCGCATCGCATTAAGGACGCCGGGTTATCCGTTGTGTTTACGCCTGAGGCAAAGGCACTTCACTACGGTTCATCATCGACCCTCCAGAATCTCTCCGAATGCAGAGAAGACGTTTATCGGGGAGTTCTGCTTTACTGGAAGAAACGTCAACCGATTCTATATCCGATTGCGCTTTCATTGGTAGTGCTTCGTTTGACGATTGTTCTGATTTGTACATACACTTTTGCGCGCAAGTCGCGGGCCGAGGTCGTCAGTTCTCATGCAGATATACTAGGGAAGATCTTTCGATCCGAACTGATGTCGCGTGGGAGCCACTGAATCTTTGATCGCCAGAAGCAGAATCGAGCAGAAAATTCACGGCGGCGGTACTGTGAAATCTCGGCGGTATTTTACGTAGCCGGGGAATGTTGCGCGTAATCGTAAGAAATAGAGAGAGGCTTCGAGAAGTACGTGGAAAAAACGCCAGCAAGAGCTGCGATTCTAGTCGCATTTTCACTAATCTATCTAGGGACGGTAGCGCCGGGAGTGAATTGGGGTGACAGTGCGAAACTTGCGATATTATCTAATAGCTTCGAGCTACATCCTAACGCTGGATATCACTCGCTACGGACGGTTCTATGCTATCCGTTTAATTGGATTCCCGTCGGGGATATTGCATATCGCCAAAATCTATCATCTGCATTTTTCGGGATATTAACGTTGGGAGTGTTGTTTGGCCTCGTTAGGGGAATTACCGGATCAAAATTCGCTGGTTTGGTAGCAGTAATCAGCCTCGGGTTCAGCCATACCTTCTGGTTACTCAGTAATATCACGGAGAGCTACACCGTCTACACTTTCTTCTTAAGTCTCATCCTACTTCAATTCGTGCGGTTTCTACTGAATCACGAAGAAAGAAGCCTGTGTTTGTTCGGACTTTTTTCCGGCCTTGCGATTTGTGTACAGTTGTTGATCGTATTCTCTCTCCTACCGCTCGGGGTCATACTCTGCTACTTGTTATATCGGGACCTATCGTCTTCCCAGCCGGGAGAACCACGTCTCAAGATAATCATCCCCTGGCTGAAGGCGGCTAGCTGCTTTTTCGCCGGGTTGTCGTTTCTGGTAATCGTCGCGATCGTCACCGCAAGTAAAGAGGGATGGGGTATGCGCGAGACCTTATATCAGACCCTTGATCTCACACACTCGCATTATATGAAATCTTTTTTCGATCCTTTGTTGTTGATAAAAAACCTGATTAAACGTATCGCATTGTTCAATTATCAGTTTCCGATTCTGGGCGCATTGTTGTTCATATGGGGGTTAATTTCCGGTGTTCGCCGACAGCGAACGATTGTTCTATCGCTAATTTTCGTCGGTATCACGAATTTACTTTTCACGGTCGTATATTTGGTTCCCAAATGGCCTTTCATGATGACCGGAGTTTATGTGGTTGCGGCGGTAATAATCGGTGTCGGCGCACACAATTTGTCCATCACCACAAACTCCTCAGTAAGGATTAAGGCCATATTGTGCGCATTATTAGTTGCATTCCCTATCTTGACTTACGCAGCGGTGGGGCAGTTTGCGACTGATGAAAAAATTCACATCGCTCGCTCGGTCCCATATCGGGACAATGTACAATATTTTCTTGTGCCGTGGAAGTTCAATGAGACGTCTGCTATGCAGTTTGCATTGGATCTGACCAAGACGATTGAGCCCGAGGCGGTATTGATTTCTGATTTCACGGCTTCCGCCGTTCTCGATTATCTCCGTGAAGTTGGAGACGTGCAGATTTCGTTTGAAATTATTGAAATCGGGCGACGTGATATCGATCTAATGGAGTATGTCAGTAGTGAGATAAAACAGCATCCCATTTATATGATAGGTGGGGCACCGATATACCGTGTTCCGGAATTACAAGAAAAGTTTAATCTCCGAGATATCGGGCCGTCCTGGAGGATCGAACCGAAGTAAGGACTGTCACCCGGGGCTAGCCTGATCTATGCATAAAGTTTCTACTGTGAGAAGTCGTAGAACTCTCGAGGTTAATGACTTGCAGAGGTCTAAGGCTGACGGGATAGTGAACTATTTCGAAGTCTTCGGTTCTTCGTCGGTCATTAAGATCAGATGATATACGATTTTGCAGTAAAAATTCACACATAGATCAGGCTCAATGTCATTAAGTTAAGGCGACGAGACACGTTCAAGGCGTATGTTGGAGTTCGGGCCCACGCAGTCGCGGGGCGTGGTGTTTGTTTCCGGAAAATTAATAACCAACCCCCCCGACTGCGGGGGCGCGAACTCCA
>JAJFLP010000004.1 GCA_021772635.1 Verrucomicrobiota bacterium
TCTCTGCTCAAATAAACCGATTGGCTTGGCTTCACATCTTAGTGAATGAAAATTCACTTTCACCGTGGCGCCTTCTCCAATCATCTTATTATGAACGAGTTAAGTTCTCTCGCGACGAATCGCGTGAATTAATCAGGCTAAGGGATTGAAACCCCGTTTTCGACGTTATTGTATAAACTGCTTGCAGTATAAATAAAACTTTCCCGATTAAGCGGAATTGGTCTATCTCAATATTAATTTTTCATCTAACTGATAGTTAAGAGGTTACAAGTTAATGAACGACGAAGTTACCGATAATGTAGCAGCGAGGATTGAAGCGTTGCGGCAATATAGAATTTTAGACACGCCACCGGAACAAGCTTTTGATGATTTGACGCAACTGGCTAGTTTCATTTGCGACACTCCAATCTCTCTTTTAACACTCCTGGATAAGAAACGCCAATGGTTCAAATCTAAAGTCGGATTATCAGTCACGGAAACCCCCATCGAACACGCGTTTTGCGCTCATGCAATACTAGAACAGGATGTTTTTGTCGTAAATGATGCGACAAAAGATGGTCGCTTTTCTGGCAATCCATTGGTCACTTCGGAACCGTTTATCCGATTTTACGCAGGTGCTCCACTAGTGTCATCGGAGGGGGTCGCTTTAGGGACTCTTTGTGCGATTGACAATAAGCCGCGAGAAATTACAATTGAACAGCAAGGCGCCCTTTCAGCACTTTCGCGACAGGCAACCATGCAACTCGAGTTACGCCGCACGTTGAGGCAATTGACCCGGACCATTACCGAAAAAGAAGACGCACTCAACGAGATCAACGAGCTGCAGGCGCTGCTGCCGATCTGTTGCTACTGTAAAAAGATTAGAGACGATGAAAACTTCTGGCATCAGGTGGATCATTACATCGCCGCTCATTCTGATATCGAGTTTACACACGGGATTTGCCCGGAGTGTTGCCTGAATATTACGAAGGAGTTCAAGGACGAGATGAATCATGATACCAAGGCGAAAACCTAATCCCGCCATCGCGATCTGAATTCACATCTTAGTGAATGGAAATTTACTTTCACCGTGGTGTCTTCTCCAATCGTCTTATTATGAACGAGTTAAGTGCTCTCGCGACGAATCGTGTGAGTTAATCAGGTTAGACCTGCCAGGCGTAATTTGTCTTCAAATTTCGAACTGAAAAAGTGCTCGCCGGATCCGCCCGATCGACGATTCAGCAGCAATCAGGTTCTCGATAGCGAGCGTAATACTGCCTTCAACCTTGAGTAGCTTCGCAGTCCTGAATATAGCCTTTCTCTCTTCTATGGAGTATACCTTGTCTGCCCGCGACGCTTTAATCGCATCGTAGAGGAGCTGCCTCAGTTTATTTGTTGGAATATTGATCTTCGCGATCTCTACGTCCAGATCCAGTAGCCGAAATTCTCCCGTCCTTACGAGAAGTCGCCATTCAGTATTGACTGCGATCGGAATTTCGTCCACAAACTTCGCCATATTCGTCAGAATCCAGGCTTCTTCGCTCTTCGGTATCTTGCCGTCAGCGCCGGCAACCGCGAGCAAAGCCCGACCGTATGCCAACAGTGAATCTTCGTCAATCTGATCGATCCCATATGTTTCGCGTCCGGCCCGTGAAATTTCGAGAATTTGGCTGTCGGTTGGCGGGAGAGATTCGGGCGTGGTAAGTTTGAATAAGCCGGTCCTCGTATGTGCCTCGGCCGATTCCAGTTCTATTACGCCTTCGAGCGTAAGCGCGATATCGCTGCGAACCCCAAGTAAAGCTCCCCTTGCGATTGCCAGCTGGCCAGTTTCTGATGTCTTGTTTTTGGCGACCCTTGACATTCTAAGTGAATCGTAGAGAAGTATTCGCGGAAAGTCTAATTGTAAGTTTGCGGATATTCGAGGGATTATTTCCTCAAGCTCAGCCTGATAATCGAAGTTCTGTATGGCGTGAATAACCTTCTCTGGCACATTGAGGTTACGTCTGAGATGGTTAAGTAACCAGTCCAATTCTGATCGTGAAACCTGCCCACTTGTTTCAGTCGTAAGTTTTAATAACGCGTATCCGAAATTGATCCAGGACTCAGCGGTGGCTGTCTTGAATCCATAAAGTTCTTTCGTTACTACTCTCGCAGTGGAGGCCTTTGTTTCATGCTCTTCTGAATCCATGTGCGTATCCCCAAGTCAGTCTGGAACTATTGTACGTCCAACTGGCTTCATGTGCTTACAGTATTTATTAGCGGTTAGCCGAGCCCGATTAAGATTAGCCCCTAGCCTGATTAATTCACGCGATTCGTCGCGAGAGAATTTAACTCGTTCATAATAAGTCGATTGGAGAAGGCACCACGGTAAAAGTGAATTTCCATTCACTAAGATGTGAAGTCAAGCCAATAGTATAAACGCCGAATTTGAATTTGCTGGAAATTTCTATGAATAGCATCATAATTTACGCACGATTTATGCGGCCGTATCTTTGTAGTACGACCGGTACATGCGCTCAGAAAGCTGTGCGGTGTTAGCGCCCAGCCTTCGCATTATCAAGAATGTGGATACCAGGCGAAACACCTGAAAAGTGTACCCCGTGAATTTCTTTCGCTGCCACCGTCGTGTCGATATTACCAGTAGTCCACCGAGATTCAGGCGACACGGATACGCAGCAAGGCGCAGTGAAAGTTCGACATCCTCCATTAGCGGTAACGACGGTACGCCGCCAATCTTATTGATTATTGATCGGCGCGCGAATATTCCTTGATCGCCGAAAGCGATGCCAGCGAAACGAAATCGAAGTCGATTGCTGAGTTCGATTATTTGCATTTTAATCGATGGGCAATCGTAGGTGTGTCCCAAAATTCCCCACTGCGCCGCCGGATTTTGTACGAGGGTTTGGTACGTTCGTACCAAAGCGTCACGGTGAATGATAGCGTCGGCATGAAGAATGACAACGAGCTCTCCGCTACCAGCATTGGTACCTGCAGCAATCTGCCCACCACGTGATCGAGGGGATGAATATGAGGTCCTTGCCCCCGACGCCTCAGCTATTTCGACGGTTCTATCCGTACTACCACCGTCGACGACGAATATATTCACCTCTGGTGTCACAACAGTTGCAGAACTTCCGGGTGTTAAAGGATTGTCATCGGCGTCGCGGCCATGTTCTTTTAGTTGTGCCTCCGCCGCGCGGATATGCTCTAGCAATGCGGCGATATGTTTTTCTTCGTTGAGTGTTGGTATGACGATATCAATCGAGTTAGGAGGTGAGTACGTCTTGTGCCACGGGCCCGTCGCCCGGAGAAAGTCGCGAATCAGTACTAAAACGAACGGAATATATACGCCGTACCAGACCCAGGGAATTTCGGTCCACTGACCGTTTTCCCATTGTTCGTGGCAGGTCCAGAACGTGAGTCCGAGCGTTGCGAAAAGCAATAGCCACGCCCGGCTAGGGTGAAAAACCAGGAACAGTGCTACCGGAAGGAGGTACCACGGGTGGACGGTTGGGATGCATAATACGAGCCACATCCACGCGAGCGTAATTCCATGTTGCGGTGCGTCTTGTTTGAATATCCAAATACATCCTAGCCCGGCAAAAAAGCAAAAAGAAATAGCGTAGGAATAGGCGGCGCCAGAGAGGGAGTATCGAATTAAGCGGGGAAGGAATTCATTATAGTGCATCTCATTTGAGAATACGGTGATTGCTTCAAAAATCTGTCCTTGGAGAAAGGGAATGTAAAGCAGAAACGGAATAGCGAAAAAGACTGAGGCCCGCAAATTCTTCCGACTGATTAGAAATGGGAGGATTATGAATGCCAGGTACTTCGTCATGACCGCACATCCCAGGAAAAAGAACCCTGACGGCCAGGCGGGTTTCGGCTTCGCCACCGTCAGTAACATAAGCGCTAGAAACAGGTTTTGCAGTATGTCTATATGCCCTTCGCCTGCGCCATACAGTAGTACGAGTGGGTTCCAAGCGTAGAGCACGGTCCAGCGTCGTGGAACACCCCATAGCGCCGCTGCTTTCAATAAAGTCAATACAACGAGAATATCGCAGACCAGGAAGAAAAACTTGTATACGGTAAGGGTATTGACCGGAGCTATTCCGACGGTTGATGAAAACATGGATATCAATCGAAATGAAAGCAGACTCAACGGCGGATATATCGCCGGAATATTCTTATGATTAATATTCGCGTAGAGAGGATCTGCCCCGAATTCGTCTGAGAACTCACTCGGTGCGTGTACATACGGGTTAACACCCCGGGTCTGGATGAAGCCCTCCCAGGCATAACGATTCACGTCGTCTGACAAAGGGTAACCGACGAATGCAATGCGTAGAATAACCGAAATTATTAGGATTCCAGCGCCCGAAAACGCTACTCGATCCAGGCTCAACTTAATGTCGCTTTCCGAGTCGTTATAATCAGAATGCGCCACCTTGACGTTCGGATCTTCAGAGCTGTGATCAGAGAGAGGGTTGAGGTGAGGGAGTTGCGCGTTTCCTGGCCCGAGCTTGAATATGAGGAGGTATAGGAGAACATGCGCGACCGCATAGAGCAGAAACGCGGGCGTCGGATTCTGAAAGACCCCGCCCCGTGTTCCAAGACCCACGAGGGATGCCAGAAAAATTGTCAATAAGATTGGAAGGCGAGTTTTCGAAGGAATGATCGGGTTACGCAACTTGGGCATTGACCAATTTCGCTTTTACGAAATTTTCGAGTTTAACCTGGTCCGCCGCAAACTTACGGATACCGTCCGATAATTTCTCAGTCGCCATCTGGTCCTCGTTCAGCATCCATCGAAACTTCGCTTCGTTCAGGCTCAGTTTCGGATCGATACAGCGTTGTTTCGCGTTCTGTGGCGACAGCACGCGCTTTACCTCCTCCGACTCATTTTTCAGTAGATCCAGGAATTTAGGGCCAATCGTAAGAAGATCGCAGCCGGCAAGTCCCTTTATTTCATGGACGTTCCGGAAACTCGCGCCCATTACCAGTGTCCGGTAGTCATGTTTCTTGTAATACGCATATATCTTACGAACTGACCGTACTCCCGGATCCTGGTTTTTGGGATAGTGATCCTTCTTCTCATGGGCTTTGTACCAATCTAAAATACGTCCCACAAACGGTGAAATAAGAAAAACCCCCGCCTCCGCGCATGCGACTGCCTGTGAGAAACCGAACATAAGCGTCATATTGCAGTGAATTCCCTCTTCCTCTAAAATTTTACCAGCCTGAATACCTTCCCAGGTAGATGCTATCTTAATTAGAATTCGATCTTTCTCAATTCCTGCCTCTTTGTACATCTGAATTATCTCTCGAGCTTTGGCGAGAGTCGCTGTAGTGTCGAATGATAATCGTGCATCGACTTCCGTCGAGACGAACCGCGGGACGATTTTCAGGATCTTGCAACCGAAGTTGATCGCAAGCTTATCTGTCGTTTTCGCGATGATAGAAAGTTCATCGTTACCGTGTTGCCTACCCCATGTGATCGCCTCGTCTACCAGGTCTTGATACTGCCGCATTTGCGCGGCTGCGTAAATAAGGGTTGGGTTCGTAGTCGCATCTGTTGGTGTATACTGCTTTATCGACTCGATGTCGCCGGTGTCCGCGACAACTGTTGTCATAGATTTCAAGCTTTTCAGCGCATTGCTCATGGTTTTATCTCCCGGGTTGCAGGCGAATTTGGTATACACCCAATAAAAGACAGTGTAACGTAAACGCATTCATTTAGGCGTTTTGATTTCACTTGGAATATAGCACTCTTATTCGTTCGGATTCCAAGTCTATACACAAAAATATCTTGAGGTTTTTTCGATGACCGATATCGAGTCGCGAATTGGGCAATTGCGCAATCAGCTGGAGTACCACAATTATCGATACTATATCGAGGCGGAGCCGATTATAACCGATGCGGAATACGATCGGCTTTATGCGGAACTGGTCGAGCTTGAGTCAGAGTATCCCGACCTGCTGGTATCACATTCGCCGACGCAAAAGGTTGGCGGACAAGTTCGGTCGGAGTTCGAAACTTATTCCCACAGTATCCCGATGTTGAGTCTGGATAATACCTATTCCGAAGAAGATCTGCGGGCGTTTCACCAACGGGTCCTTAAGAATTTGGATGTCACCGACGTAGTGTATTCGGTTGAACCTAAAATCGACGGCGTCGGGATATCTATTCGTTACGAAGACGGCGTCATGACTCGCGCATTGACTCGCGGGAACGGCGAGAGGGGCGATGACGTTATGGCTAATATCAGAACCGTCAGGAGTATCCCTTCCCGACTTCTAACTGATGCGCCGCCGGCGGTCCTCGAGGCACGCGGGGAAGTTTATATGAACCGTCAAGATTTTGCTGAATTAAATGAGCGACGGCGAAAGAACGGTGAAGACTTATACGCGAACGCAAGAAACACCACAGCCGGTTCTCTCAAACTCCTGGATTCCGGTGAAGTAGCGAAACGTCCGCTGGACGCAGTTTTCTATACGAGTGGAGAGATAATAGGTATCGACCTGACGACCCAGGACCAGCTTTTGACTACGTTTCGGGAATTTGGTCTCAAGGTGCAGCGATTAAAGTATAATTGTTCGACGATTGACGACGTGATCGCCTCAATTGCAGATCTGGATCTCCGGCGGAGCGAGATCCCGTACGACCTCGACGGTGCGGTTGTGAAGGTTAACAGCTTCGCCTTTCAGGGGGCGCTAGGGTTTACCGCTAAGTCGCCGCGGTGGGCGATCGCGTATAAGTATCAGGCGGAAAGAGCTGTTACCACGCTTAGAGCGATGACGGTTCAGGTCGGTCGAACGGGCGTACTGACACCCGTTGCAGAGTTGGATCCTGTAAGTCTCTCCGGTACCACTGTCAGTCGCGCGACACTGCATAACTACGAAGAGATCGCGCGCAAAGACATCCGTGTCGGCGATCAGGTGGAAATAGAGAAAGCCGGGGAGATAATACCGGCAGTCTTGCGCCCACTGAAAGACCAACGCACCGGTAAGGAGGTCGTCATTGAAAGCCCCGCCACTTGTCCCAGTTGCGGGCAACCGGTGTACGCGACCGCGAATGAAGTGGCGATTCGGTGTACGAATTCGACGTGTCGGCAGCAGGTAATCGGGCGTTTGCTGCATTTCGGAAGCCGCGGTGCGATGGATATTGAAACGTTGGGTGAGTCCATGGCAAATATCTTGGTAGGAGAGGGGTTCGTTACTGTTCCGGCGGATATTTACGAATTGACTGGTGATCAGGTCACCCGATTGCGGGCGATGGAAGGATTGGGAGACATCTCCGTAAATAAACTTTTACAGAAGATTGAAGAAAGCAAGCGAAATCCTCCGTGGCGTCTTTTATTTGGGCTTGGTATCCGTCACATTGGTGCCAAGGCTGCCCGATCATTGGTGATTCATTTCGGTGATATTGAGGAGATCGCAAGCGCTTCGATCGAAGAACTAACAAATGTTCCGGAAATCGGTTCGATAATGGCCGAAAGCGTATACGAATATTTTCGCGATCCACGAAATATCGAGAAATTGCTTCGTCTTAAGGAATGTGGTGTTCAGACGAGAGATACCGCTGTAACAGGTCGAAGTGACTCGCCTTTTTACGGGAAGAAGTGTGTTTTAACGGGGACTCTATCCGGCATTACCCGGGATCAGGCGACTGAAATATTGCTGCAACTTGGTGCAGATGTCGGCTCTAGTGTCAGCAAGAAAACTGACTTACTGATCGCGGGTGAGAACCCGGGATCAAAAGTCGAAAAAGCAAGAAAAATGGGGGTCAAAATTATTGATGAGGAGGAATTTAGGCATGATATCGGTCCGGCGTAATCGAAATCCTCGGCTGTTATTCCCATCAGCACACGAGCTTCGCCAATACGGCCTTCTGAGCATGCAGTCGATTCTCGGCCTGGTCCCAAATAATTGACACCGGACCATCAAGAACCTCATCTGTTATTTCCTCGCCTCGTTTCGCCGGCAAACAGTGCATCACTTTTACGTCGTCCGCTGCATGCGTCAGTAATCCACTGTTAACCTGATACGGTCTTAGTTGGTTACGTCGCTCATCCGCTTCATCTTCGAACCCCATACTGACCCAAACATCAGTGTATACGAAGTTCGCATCCGAGACCGCTTCGACCGGGTCATTTGTGACCGTGACTTTACCCGGACCTTTCGAGTCCTCGATAATCGTTCCCGCAGGATGATAGCCGTCTGGTGCACCAATGCGAAGGTCGATCCCGGCCAGTTTGGCAGCGATGATCCATGAATTAGCCATATTACTGGCACCGTCACCAAGGTAAGCGACCTTGACACCTGAAAGTCGGCCTGCGTTTTCCTGTATCGTAAGCAGATCCGCGAGAAGCTGACACGGGTGAAACTGATCGGTGAGAGCGTTTATAACTGGTATGGATGAGTGCTGGGAGTACTCTTCAATGCCGGAGTGCCGGTGAATCCGAATAATAACGCCGTGCGCATATCGGCTTAGTACCTCCGCAGTATCAGACATGGTCTCACCGCGACCGAGCTGGAGATCATTGCGATCAAGAAACAGCGATTGACCGCCCAGCTCATAAATCCCAACCTGGAACGAAACACGCGTCCGGGTCGAGGATTTTCCGAATATCATCGCGATCGTCTTGCCCGTCAGCGGCTTTTCGGTATTCGATAGACCGCGACGTTGTTTTAGATCAGCGGCGAGAACAAGAATTTCCTTGAGCTCGGTTTCGGTTACATCCTTTAGTGAAAGTAGATCTCTCGTATTCATAACTAATCGTCCGTTAAGTGCTTCCTTATTTATGTTCTTCGATGACATCATCGAGAATTTTCAGGGCTTCATCGATGTCTCGCGCGGTTACCGTCAACGGCGGTAGGAGCCTTATCACGTTCTCTCCCGCCGAGAGAATCAGGAGTGCTGCCGCCGCTGATTTTTTCACGAACTCTAAGACCGGACAGTCGAATTCAACACCGATCATAAGGCCTCTGCCTCGAATGTCCCGAATACATGTGTGTTTACGCGAAAGTTGAACCAACCCGGCTTTGAGATGCGCTCCCATTTTTTGGCAGTTGGAGAGTATACCCTCCTGCTCAATTACTTCGAATACCGCAAGTGCCGCCGAGCAGGCGAGCGGTGTGCCCCCGAATGTGCTTGCATGAGACCCCTGTCCCAACACGTCGCCCCATTTTGAGTCTACCTCGAACGCGCCGATAGGAAAGCCGTTTCCCAGTCCCTTCGCCATTGATACTGCGTCTGGTGTCACGCCGTAGTGCTGGTACGCCAAATAATAGCCGGTTCGGCCGATTCCGCATTGGACCTCGTCGAACAGAAGCAATAATTGTTTCGCATTACAAACCTGTCTAGCTCGCGTAATAAACTCGTTGGTTGCCGGATGAACTCCGCCTTCGCCTTGGATAGGTTCCAACAAGATCGCTGCCGTCTTGTCCGTGACAGCATCCTCTAATGCCTGCGCATCGTTAAACGGAACGAACTTAAAACCATCCATATGCGGCTCGAAGCCCTCCCTGAATTTAGGTTTATCCGTCGCTGCAAGGGTGGCAAGGGTTCGGCCATGGAATGAGTTATTCATGCAGATGACCTCGTATTTTCCCCTCGTGCTACCCCACCGGCGCGCAAACTTGATCATACCCTCATTCGCTTCTGCACCGCTATTTGCGAAGAATAAGCGCCCGCTAAATGTCCGACCGGCGATAACCTCCGCGAGTTGCGGCTGTTTCTCGTTCATGTACAAGTTGGAGACGTGAACCAGTGTTGCCGCTTGCTTTTGGATTGCCTCTGTGACAACAGGATGGCAGTGTCCCAGATTACATACGCCGATTCCGGCTGTAAAATCCAGGTATCTTCTGCCTGACGCGTCCCACAGGTGGATACCCTTGCCGTATTGGAACGACAGTTCCGGGGCGTAAGTCGGGACCAGGAAACGGTTTTGTAGCTCTTTTAACTTCTCTGGGTCCATCGTTTATCAATCTCGTTGATTTCTATACTGAAAGCAGTACCATTTTGGGTCCGTATAGACGGAGTCCGCTCGTGCGGTTCGCACAAGCGCACTCCGAGAATGCGGAGAGACGACTTTGACCCCACATAGTGGGGTTTCATTCCCCGCGGGTTACCGCGATTTCAAAACTATTTCCAAAGCCGATACCCCGTCTGCTCTGCGCCGGGGTAGTTCATTTCATTACCTAAGATCTATGTTGAGCCCAGCGAAATCCGCCGCGGTGGAAACCATATTTTTTAACCGGCATTCTGCTGGTCAGCAGAACGCCTGGTCGAATACCTGAAGACGTTCGGAATAAATTGTTTATACCGAAAACTCGAAGGCGATCAGTATACCATGCTGAGTGCCAGGTGGTCGTAATTGTAGTCTTCGCTTCTCGATCGATTAGGATTAAGATGACGAAAATTCAGTGAAGGTTATCCATTCGTTGAGGGGGTTTCTTCAAGCCGACGGCTCTGCCGGTGGAATTTGAACCTCAATTCTTGACTATCTGGGTGCCGACGCCTTCGTCCGTGAATATTTCAAGAAGTAGCGAGTGTTGCATCCGGCCATCAATGAAGTGTACCTTGTTCGTCCCTGCAGCGAGCGCTTCGATTGCGCTTCGAATCTTAGGAACCATGCCGCCGGTGATCACATTGCTGTCGATCAGACCATCAACTTCGCTAACACTTACAGTTGAAAGTAGGCTGTTTTCATCGTCCGGGTCTTTTAATATTCCGGGAACATCGCTGAGAAAAACGAGTTTTCTAGATTTTAATTCTGCCGCTACCCGCGAGGCAACAATGTCAGCGTTGATATTGTAGAGTTGCCCATCCTCCCCACGGCCCACAGGCGTTATCACTGGGACTTTATTCAATTCCAATATCGCGTTTATAGCCGCGACGTCAACCGATGTAACGTCTCCGACATAACCAAGATCACCGCAATCGCCGGTCTTAGGATTCTTCGATTTGATCTGCTGTGCCGTAAGGATCTTCTTCCCAGACAACGCTACCGCTTCTCCGCCGTACTTCACGACTGCGTTAACGAGTCTTGGATTTACTTCTCCATGCAATATCTCGTCGACGACGGTTATAGTGCTATCGCATGTGTAGCGCAGACCTTTTATAAATCGTGTTGCGATCCCCAAACGCTCAAGTTCAGCGCTGATTTCCTTGCCACCGCCATGGATGATAACGGGTTTCATCCCGACGCATTCCATAAAAACTATGTCCCGCATCGTACTTTCGAAACATTCCGGAACCTCCATTGCGCTGCCACCGAACTTAACGACGACGACGACGCCGCGAAAATCCTGCATATATGGTAGGGCTTCGATAAGCACTGCTGCTTTAGCAATATATTCCTGCACTCAATTTTCCAATTTTATTATTACTGTGGTTAGCCCCAAATCCAGCGAACTTTTCGTTGGATTTTCTTCGTGCTCGTAATCATGATCGTAATCTCTCACAAAATTTCACCTCGAAAAACCAGAAAGAGTAAGATTACGAATCGGAATATTCGCTTATTCTAGCTCTAGCCTGCATTATGCACAAGTTTCGTCATGAGAATGCGTAGGTTGCTTTAGATCAAAGAGTTATGGAGGTTGCCGGGACGAAAAAATATTGAAATATTTTGAGATCCGGCGTTCTCTGTAACTCATTTATATGAAACAAGATACGCATTCGCAATAGATATTTTATGCATAATGTAGGCTAGGACGGTACTGTTGCGAACAGGGGCGATGGGAACGAACCGCTAAATATATTTTGCAAGTCTTGATTGTCAATCGAACAAATCAGACAGCGTTGCAATACATAACCGCGTTGAATATAGTAACTAATATGACTTTCGCTTTGTACCAAAGAGATTAGTAATGATTTCCAAGTCCAGAACACGCGGTCCCCTCTTTCTAATGGACTCGTATACCAATCGTCGCGCAGAGTCCGCTCTCTACGGCAACTCTGATACTCGATTCCCACTCGGATTTTTGCGAAATCGACTGCTCGCTGCCTCCTTGATCTCCTGGACCCTTTGTATCCCCCTCGCACATGGTTACTACGTCGAAAAATACACTGGGGAAGCGAAGTTTTTCCAGGAGTTACTGAGAAACGGCCTCTTTGACTATGCGGATCTTCAACTCACCATAATGCGCTCATCCTTTGCTGGTCACGCCGACGAAATCACGTTCATGTATGCCCAGTATCACGCAGCGCGCGGTCAGCGCGGCAAAGCGGCGGAATTATGTCGATCAATCGGAAAGGAGAGTAAGGTGTATACGCGAGCGTGCTTGAAACGAGCAACGCTTGCAACGGATAGGGGTAGAAGAGAACGAGCGTATCGGGCATACTTCACCTCGTTAAGAACTGTAGAGGCGATCACGGACGATGTCGAGCGTTTCAAATCTGCGGTATCGAGTTATTCGCGGCTGTTGCAAGATGAGGGGAAGCCGATAGAGGCGGTAAGCACCCTACGTTATCTATCTAAACTTTCCGGTCAGCATTCGGTTCCAATGCGACAGCTCTCCTTCCTTTCCGCCAGGACAGGCCTTCGCGCGCTTGATGTTGTGGTCGGCAAGAGATCATTGAACGGTAACGAGAAAGCCCTCGTTAGAGAGATTTTGAGCGAATTGGAGTCTCTACTATGGGTAGCCGACGGTATTGATGTAGCTGCGTACGCTGAACTGGGTCACGGACGGCTGTTATTGAATGAGACGCAAAGCGCTCTACAGACATTAAAGGATGGCCTCGAAGCGGCGAATTCCGCGATGCATCGCGGAATTCGCAATAGAATATCAACTGCCAGAATGGCGATTCAATATTACCTTGGAGAGGGCTACTGGCAATCGTCGCTAAATGTGGCAGCAGATGCTGATTCGGATGCTGAGAAAATCGCAATCAAAGCATTTAACAGTTTTCGCAGGGTCGCCGATGAAAGTCAAGATTCGTATCTTCGGGGCCAAGGTTATCTTAAGATTTCTTCGATCAATGAAACCATCGCGAAACGCTTCGGCAGCAAGGTGAAGTTGCCTGATAGCCTGGCGGCGCGAATGAGTTTGAAAACCGGACAGGTACTACTTCGCGCGCGAGAATATTCGAGATCAGCTGATTCGTTTCTCGAAAGCATCGCGCTCAATCCACACGCGAACACCGTAAAACGGTCGCTTTACTTATCAGCGGTCTGCCTTTCCCGCGCAAGGAAGTTTTGGGAAGCCGCAGCGGTGACTGACTATATGTTGGAAATATACCCGGACTCGCGCTACTCGCCCGCCGCCTTGTACAACCTCGCGATACATCAACGTCAGGCAAGCAGAGATCCGGCATTAGCTGACACTGACTTACCAAAACTCTACGCCGCTGATTGTCTTGATTCCTTTGAACGTTTTACCGTCGTTGCTCCCGAACATCCCCGCACCGCTTTTGCTCGATTCGAAATTGCAGAGTTCCACTATCGGATGGGAATTCGGTACCGCCAGAACCTGCGCGACCTGACTTCCGCAACGTTGCAGGACAATGAAAACATTGATAAGACCCGAGGTATTTCGAACTTGATGCGATCCGAGTGCGTTAAAGCGCGCATAGCCTATGAAAAAGTGATTGATACGCACGCCGCATCGGAGTTTCGTAGAGACGCCTTTTACCGCCTTGCCTGGATTGCTCGATTACTCGATGAGCACGCAGATGCCGCGAAGTATTTTATCAGCTATTCGAGTACTGCTGCATTGAGTGGATTGAAGTCAGTTAACGCAAAGTACTTCGCAGCGTATCATTTAATGCGTAGTAATAAAATCGATGACGCGATTAAGTACTACTCCGAATTTCTAGCGGTGGCTGAGAATGAGAGGTCGATATCGACAACACAGGAGACTGAGAGCTATCAGGCGCATGCATTAGTTTCCCTCGCGCACTGCTACGAGACGAAGGCGGCTGGCATCACCCAGAAAACCGCTAAAACCAACCACCAAGAAAATTCCAATGTTGCGGCGGAAAGTAGCGGGAAGGGAAAAGTTGAACGTGAACAGGAGGCAGAGGTTACCGGTCTTTTGAGGAACGCACTGGACGCGTTACTTTTGCTTACTAACGACTTCCCGAAATCGAGGAAATTGTTGCCCGTCGCGATGGCAAGAGCAGGGGCGATGCATATAAAACTAGGCGAATATCGCGAAGGAAAAGACTGGTACGAGCGATTAAATCGCGAATTTCCTGAATCCGACATTGGCCGGCAGTCGATCTTCAAGCTGGGACAGACATTCTGCGATATGAACCGATGGGCTTCGGGGTCGGAGGTTTTTACGCAACTGCTGCCGGCGTTCCCAATAATTCACGGTAGCCAACTCCGCTATATAGCCCGTCGCCTCTATGCCGACCAAACCGGCAACGGGATGCCTGGCCTCGATCCGGAACTTGTTCTAAAAGCGAACGCAGAAATATTAAAGCGGTATAGCGACATAGACGAATCCAAGGCCGAAAATTACCTGATTCGTGAAGAGGCCTTTGCGCGAGCCGCGGAGTGTTACTTAATCGTGCAGAATTACGATAAGGCCCTTGACTTGTACAACGAATTTCTACGAGAGTATTTGCGTTACAGCGATAAGAGAACGCAGACAATCGGGCCACATTATTTCGATATATGGATCAAAAAAGCACAGTGTCTTCGAGCGCTGAACCGCGAACCCGAGGCATTGGAATGCCTGAACCACGTTCTGCGATACGTAACTGTCGACGACGATCCCGCGCGTTACTACCGGGTTCTTTATGAATCGGGCGACATCATGTCTGAAATCTCCGACCCTGCCAGCGTTCGAAAGTCGATTGCAAGATATCTGCAAATTACGAACTTCGCAGATAAAAGTGACGCGAGATTACGGCCGTGGATTGAGAAGGCATATTATCGTGGGGCAATCGCCTGCGCCGCCATCGGAGACTCGAATGCAGCATCCGGTCTCGTTAGGGGGTACCTGGATAGTTTTCCGAATGGCGAATATCGCAGAGAGATTAGGGACTTAATGTAGCACGATCAGTAACGGTAAACGACTATATTCCAGTTCGGTTGGGTATCTGGAATTCGCCGCAATCTGTCCACGAAAGGAAATCCAGTGTAGGCGGGGTGTTGCGAGACCTGCGAGTGGCCTGCGGCGACGCTTTTTATGATAAAGGAATCTATCTGCATCTAAATCGCTACCGGGTCTTAATCCCGACTTTGATATCTAAATACGCACAAGATTTCATCGGAACTGCCGTTGCCGAGCGCCTTTTTCTTCGGGAAAGCAAAATCAATACGTAACCAAACCAAATTAACGCCAATCGGTATTGTTTTGATATTCCTTGGATACGAGGTACTGAATATCGATTTCACCGACAATTTCCGTGCTGTCGAAAAGGGCCGCCGCTTCGGCCGTTTTAGGAGGTTCTAAGGCCTCGTCAATGTATTCTTTTAGATCGGCGAGGACGTCTTTGCTATCTTGATACCGGCTATCTCGGTCTTTCTTCAATAGTTTTGCGAGTATCAATTGCAGGCTTTCGGGGAATCCAGGATCTATTCGGTGCGGACCGAGAGGGCACTCATTTTTTATCTTCCGCATCAGTGCCGTGAGTGAACCTGCTGTAAAGGGCTTTTGGTCGAGAAGTATTTCGTATGCGATCACCCCTAGCGCGAAAAGGTCGGCTCGACTGTCTACGACAGATGACGAATAGGATTCAGGCGACATATAACAGGGTGTCCCCAGGATATCCAGTGATTGCGTAAGGTCTGAATTTGGTAGTCGTGCGAACCCGAAATCCGCCACTTTTACGAACAGATCCTCATTGATCATAATATTTTCAGGCTTCAGGTCGCGGTGGCAAATGTTGCTGTTATGAATTTCTTGCAGCGCTTCCGCAATTTGGCATATGATATGAATTTTCTGTAACAGATTGACGGCCAGGTTATTTTCAATGTAATATCTCAACGATCGACCACGCACATACTCCATGACGATAAATGGTAACAACTCTTCTTCAGATAACCCGTAGTCTAAAATTCTGACGATATTAGGGTGGTTAAGAAGTGAGGCTGTTTCGGCTTCTCTAAGAAACCTTTCAAGAATCTCCCGTTTCGTCGTTTCTTTTGAACTTTCGCCCGGTGGGTTCAAAAGCTTCAGCGCATATGTCGAATTACTATCATCGTTTATGTCTCTGGCAAGATATACGACTCCTGTCGCTCCTTTTCCCAAAATGCGCGTCAACCGGTATTTCGATATGATCCGCGTAGTGGTCGTCATTAATCCGCTCCCCAGCCCAGGTTCCTGTGGCGGGGGGCAATTTGCAGCCACGCGGTTTAAGACGCCATTGACTTTTTTTATGTCGATCGGTTGGGTTAGATAGTCGTCCCCTCCAACATCGGCGCACTCGGCCATAGCCGACAGTCGTTGTTTATCGGATATCAATATAATCGTTATACCCGGCTGTTTTTCCTTCAACGAAGCCAAAAATTTCCGGTCAGGTTCGCCCGCCGTTATATCGGCAATTACGAGGCCAATTCTCTCCTCAGTCGATACTAAGTCGATCGCTTTATGAGTGCTGTCCGTTGCGCGAACCGTAAATCGGCGACTCGAAAGTACATTCGAAACTAACTCTCGACTCGCTGTATCTGTGATTTTTACTAGTCCTACCATAGCAAATTCGAATATCGATTGACGGCTAGGTTCAGGTAAGGTTTACTGCCAGATGGATATCGACTTTCACGTGGAAACTCGACGAACACTGATCGATAAAGCGTACCACCCGCCTCAGTTTAATAAATTTTGATGAGCGCTGAATACCTTATGCATATAGTTGCACCTGGTAAATATATCAACTGGCGAAGGATAATAATGTGGGTGGAAAATATGGGATCAGGTAAAGACGGGGATGAGGTGTATCTACTCATCATTTGAACGTGGTGCTGTTGAGTTGGGCTGACTGCTTCCTCAATGGACCACCACGAGGCCGATCTGCGTTCAATCATGGTTGAAATTCAGATCGTAGACTAATCAGGAAACCCAGCGCTACGGACACGTAGACAGGCGCAGGGTGAGAAGTTCGGGTGCTTTTACGTGTCTATTGGCTGCAAACGCTTAGTTGTGCCGGAAAAGCTTCATCCGCAAGCATTTTTCGAAGTTTCGACAATGCCTTCAGTTGAATTTGTCGTATCCCTTCGCGGGTTAAGTTCAACCTTTTTCCGGTCTCCTCCAGTGTTTTCCTTCGATCACCATTGAGACCGTAGCGTAGAAAAAGTACCGCGTATTCGCGTCTATCTAGAGTTTTTAGCAATTTATTGAGTAACTCAATCCTTTCACTACTCTCCATCGCGTTGGCCGGTGATTGAGCCTTGTCGTCGGGGATTATGTCCGTCAGGCGAATTTCGTCGCCATCGAAGGCGCCGTCCTGGAGTGAAATTGCTTTCGGTTCGGCATTTTTTAAGCGCCCGACTATTCCAACACTTAAATCAAGTTTCACTGATAATTCGTGATCAGTCGGTTCACGGCCGAAATTGTGCTGAAACTGTGTACAAACGGATTTAATCTTTTTGATTCTTGACGAAACTGTAGCTGGTGTGCTTAGAACTCTCCCGTTTTCCAGTAACCGGCGTCGAATTGCGCGCTTGATCCACCAGACCGCGTAGGTGCTGAATTTAACCCCCCTCGACCAATCAAACCTCTTAACTGCCTCAATTAATCCCACATTCCCCTCTGAGATCAACTCCCGGAGCGGAACTCCGAATCCTTTGTACTCATGTGAGATTTTTACGACTAAACGCAAATTGCTAAGGATAAACTTTCGTCTGGCAAGGTCGTCACCCGCCTCTATCCGCTTCGCGAGTTCAACCTCTTCTTTCGGTTGAATCACAGGAATCGCGGAAATCTCCTGCATATATTGATCTAAATTGTCATAGTCAGTTGTCATAAAGAAGGCCCTGGTTTCATTAAGAATTAGTGTGATCGATTGCGTATCCGCAGTCCGGCAACTATACAGCGGTGTCGCAAACCGCAGTATTCGGGCCAACTTTTATCATAATATATGTAAGATATTTATTGTAAATTGTTTATGTGAAAGTTTACAGGTATTCTATCATCGCGGATGTGGCAGTCAGATGTAAACTAAGTTGGTGGCTGTAAACTATGTTGACGATAGTGTGTAGGGTATAGGAAAGAACTTCGCGGAGCGGGTTTTCGGTAGCGCTGGGATACGAAACGAATGTATGACGGTGGCGTGTAGTGCGATGCGGACAAAATGAAGATTGTGATGTTTCGGGAAGGCCGATTACTCGGAGAGCTCTTGGTAGACCGTACGCTTACGGTGCCCACCGATTCTTACGTTTGCGGCGAGTTTAAAGAACTGGTACAGGGTCGGAGGGATTAACGAGAATTGCAGTGTAAATTCGAGTTCTGACTTCCTTCCGGAGTTCCCCATTTCCTGCAGGTGTTCGACAACGTTTCTCATTGATTCGTTACAGTGGGGCGCCCACCCCGCCATTATCTGCTTAATGTCTTCATAGGGATTACTGGAAAATGTCGGCGTTTTGTAGAGTTTGCTGTAAATGGTATCTGGCAACGATTCCTCCAGCAATGACTTAATATCCTGCCCTAGTTCTTCTTGCGGCGCCGGTTCGTGAGAAATCTCTCTATGTAGCTCAGCCAACGCCGAAAACAATTTTTCAGTATAATCATTAAACTTCTCTATTGATTTAATTTCTTCACTTTCCATCGCTAATAACAGTTCTCTTGCCAACAATTTGTAGAGCTTGTCGTAAAGCGTGAGGAACTCGTAATACTTCTCCTCGATGAACCCTTTATATTTGCGACGGCTCATACCGCCGCCACTCGATTCTCCCGTATCGTTTGTGACGCCGTCGAATTTCGCCGATAACTTCTCCAGCTGTTTATCAACGAGTATAGCAAGTAGCGTACATTCCCAGCGTTTATCCCGTTTTAGACAGGTGATTTCGGATTTATCCAGGCCAAAGTCATCTGTGATGATATCGACCTCACTCTCCTTTAGTGACTCGAATATGGAGGGTGTTCCGTCATCTACTGGCCGAGCGGGCCTGTCGTGCGTTGCGGAAGGTGAGGCGGGTGTTTCGGTATCAAGGAAATTCGCGACGACAAAATTGCCGTCGCACTGCGGGCACTCAGCGATAGTGCCGATGGATTCCACCGGAACCTCTAATTCACAACTGCATTCCGGACAAGATATTAACGATGATTGCATAAGTGCTTCCTCAAGCGAGCATTCTTACGACGAATAAATAGACCAGCCGTCAACGCAATTTATCATATTGCTACCGAAAAAGTTCCACAACCATCCCATCGAGGATGAACCCGTGGGACGACTAATCGGAGTCGAAATCGAAATCGCGATCGAAATAGTTGTTTAGTTTTTGTGCGAGTCAGTTGCCTATAGGCAAGTAACAAGGGGGAACGATCCCGATTTCGATTTCGAGAAAAAAGTACACGGATCGATTCCCACAGGGGGCAGCAGGTAAAATGCGAACTGCGTGTTTCCGCAAAATCCCGTATTTTAGATCATTCACCGGCAAAATCTGCTGATTTTGGATCGCTATGGGATCACAGTGAAAAAGTTTTATAAATCTGCCGGCTTCAATTTTCTTTCGAGAATTCTGATAAGATCTCTCTCTACGTCGAAAAATGACTGGTAGCGTGATTCGGGCTTTCTCTTGACCATAACTCGAAGAACTTCGGCAAGTGCCGGACGGATGTTTTTCATCTTATCCTTATCGACACTCAATGTTAAAGTCTCCTCGCCCCTCAGGCGGCTCTTTAATTTCCTTAGTTCGTTTTCCGTGTAGTATGTGGCCGCGGTTAACATGTTATACAACACCATACCAATATTAAAAATCTCGCTGGGCACGTCCTCCGGATCCCCTGTAAATTGCTCGAACGAGACGTGAAATTTGGAGCCTATCGGTTTTTCGTCAGATTTCTCTGCCGCTATATCACGCGGCAGCGCAAGGCTGAAATCATAGAAGCATAGGCCACGTGATCGGGAAAGTATTATATTCTCCGGCTTAAAGTTTCGGTAGAGAAAACCGTGATTATATATGTGTGTTGCGGCCGACAACATTCGCAACCCGGCGATTATCACCTCGACTTCCTTAAATGGGCCGCGTTCGTCCAGTATCTTGGCTACACGTTCGCCACCGTAGTACTCAGTAGCAAGGTAATACTCGTCGTTGTCAGATCCGTATTCAATGCCGCTCAGGATGCACGGGTGACTCTCTAAGCTATATAGTATGTCTGCTTCGTATTCCAACTTCTCGATAAGTTCTCCGTCGTCGCGCCGATCTCTGGGCAATACTTTTACTGCGAATTGATGATAGGGGAAGTCCTCGTTAAACGCCCTGTAAACCGCGGCCCGGTCACCACCCGAAATAGGATAGTAGAGCCAGAATTTTCCGATTTTCTTAGGGACTATTCCGGAAGAATTGCACGACGGGCACACAACCACGTCTAAAGCGGGAACCCCGTCGGTCGCAACCTGTGCGTGGCAAGTATGACAGAGGAAGCCTCCCTGGGTGAAGGCCTCAATTTGACTCCGTGAACTAGTATCGAATAAATTTTCCATAACGGGAACAGTCGTTGCGTCAGTGACGTTTTTTTTGGGGAGTCGGTAGCGGCGGGCGCGTTATGAAACCCTAAATAAACAGTAGAAAAGATACTGGGGGAATAAACATTTTCCTAACATGGATTCTCAAAAATTACCCAAATTTAAGCGCGATACTTTAAATTTTATGCTACGTCGGTATAATCTTGGAAAGAGATGTCCGGTCCGGGCGGCGGGATGATTGCAATTTCGGGAGCTGTCGAATTCGAACGAGTCTTCGA
The DNA here is from genome assembly GCA_021772635.1 of Verrucomicrobiota bacterium. Classification (GTDB taxonomy): domain Bacteria; phylum Verrucomicrobiota; class Lentisphaeria; order JABSQK01; family JAJFLO01; genus JAJFLP01. The sequence continues at coordinate 20,839 of JAJFLP010000004.1, forward strand.
TCGTCAACACTCAGCATTTTCTCTGGGTGACGCCGCCGCGCCTAATTATACGTCTGAAACGAATCTTGCAAAAGAACCTCGATTCGCGGGATCAGACGAACATGCAGGAAGAGTCTTCCCGCACTATCGGGATCCTCGCTTATGCGGGACGGGTAATCCGAACGAAATCCCGAAGACGTTCGGGACAAATTAAATTTAGGTTAGAGACATGATAAAATGGACGAAATTAACGGAAGCACACGAGCGTGCCGTCGATGACGAGCTTGCGGCCTGGTTAAAAACTACAGACGCTAGAAGCGTCGGGCGGCGTAAGCGATTATTCAAAGGGATTGTTATACCGGCAGTCTTATCGCTGATCTTGCTGGGGGGATCCGTGATTGTGATCGGGGCGCTGAATGACCAGCGCAAGGCGCGTGCCGCCGAAGAGGCCGCCCGTGAAGAGGCACTCCGAATAGCTGAAGCAGCGAATGCCGGGGAGCGGGCGAAAGAAGATCGTCTGAATCGAGAAGAGAAAGCGGCGATAGATGAGCAGTACAAGGAATTTTATGAAGAATCGGAAAGCGAGAGGCTACGCGCCGAAAGAGAAAAACAACTAGAGGCCGAACTTCAGCAGGTTGAGCAACTTTTAGCTGATCAAAAGGAAGCCTTAAGCGATACGCGCGAACAAGTGCTTACGATGTTGAAGGAGAAGGAACGTATAGATAAACAGGTTTTCCAAGCTCTGCTGGAACGGGATAAAATTTCGGATGAGGCGGCTGCGGCATCAAAGGAACTGAAACGTATCGAACAACAAGAGAAGGCCGCCGATTTCGAATTGATGGGCTTCGACAGTAAAATCGCGGCAGCCGTCAAAGCGAAAGAAGCAGCGGAATTATCGATTACTGCGGCGCTTGATGAGAAGAAAGTTGCAGAGCGCCAGATATTAGAGACAATGGGCGATATCGCGCCATCGGAGAAAGCCAAGATCACAGAGAGAATGCAGAGCGAAGTAGCGATCGCCGAGCGAAAAATTGCAGAGAGGCGTGAAGTCGCGTTTCGGGCGGAACGGGAAGTGAAGTTGTTATTTGACGAGAAGTTCGCTTCCGCGGGACAGCTAACGCCGGTCGTAGAGCAGCGCGACGAGATAGCGGCGAAAGTTCAGGAGCTTCTGGAGCAACACGATGCTGCGATCCGAGAGGTAAACCTTGTGGCTCAGGATAAGAAAATCGTCGATATTGACGTGAACGTCGCGGTCGACGAACAGCAAAATATTTTTGAGGAAATGATTGTTAAGCTCCGGAACAAAGGCGAGCTGGATAAGGCAGCTACGCTCGCGGAGAAACTGAGGGAGTTCAATGAAGACGTTGTCGGTAAGTTAGCTGATCTACGTCATACTGAGGGGATCTGGTGGATGAAGTACGCGCGGAAACGGGTTGAGGTGAAAGACTATTTCGGCGCGAAGGTCATGGCTGCCCGGGCGCTCGGGTTCGACTATCCGGGGAGCGACCCGGCAACGGGGCCTGAAAACTTTTACAAGTTCTACCCGCATTTACTTCGGTCGGATAGCCGTGACTATGAGGAGGCACTAGCAGTTCTCAACGATCATCCGAACTACAGGGTGATCTGGCAACATGCTTTGCCAACGGACGCTCTAGGCCTCGTTTCCGTGTCTCTCAGCCCGGACGGAAAGACGCTTGCGATCGGAAGCGATATCATCGTTAAACTGCTTAACCTGGGTAAAATTAGCGAGAAGGTGATTATCAAAGGTTTCACGGATATTTCTTGTCTCGATTTTCGGTTGGATGGTAAGCGACTGGCTATTGCGGATAAAACTAAATCTTTGACGTTGCTGGACTTAGAGTCACGACAGGAGATCTCGACGGACAGCGGGCATAGTACCGGTGTGACCACTCTCCAGTTCAGCCCCGATGGAAAGGTAATCGCGACTGGAGGTAGTGATCATCGCGTCATACTACGCGATACAGAGACCCTGGAGATTATTAGGGTGCTCTCAGGGCATAGTGCGGTGGTAACGGCTGTCTCCTTTAACTACAATGGATCTGTTTTAGCGTCGTCTGGAATGGACGGGACGGTACGATTGTGGGATACTCGGTCAGGTGACGCGAAATTTGTACTCACCGGACATAAATCAGCTGTGACAGGAGTGTGTTTTAGCGGAGACGGTGCCACGTTAGCATCATCCGACTCGGACGGGGCGATTAAGGTGTGGGATGCTGGGCGAGGACTGGAAGTTGCGACATTCCAAAGTGATAGAAGCGATATAAATAGCGTTTGCTTTAGTCCAGACGGTCGTAGGCTCGCGAGCGGTGCCGGGAACGATATTGAGTTATGGGATGTAGAATCAGGTACGCTTAAAGCGGCGTTGGTTAGTCATAGTACGGCTGTAAGAAGTTTAGACTTTAGTCCAGACGGAAAGATCCTCGCGTCGGGAGCGAAAGGGAGTGTGAAACTTTGGGATGTAGGCGATCTCGACAAATTCGAAATCAAGGGGCATTCGGATGCGGTGTTGAGCGTCGCAATTAGTCCGGATGACACACGTCTTATATCTGCCGGGAAGGACAAAAAGATCAAGGTCTGGCAGGCCACAGTCGGTAACCAGATCGGCGAGTTTATAGGTCATCGGAATGCGGTTATGAATGTCGCTTTTGATCCTACCGGGCAAACGATCGCCTCGGCGAGCCGTGACTCGACCGTAAAACTGTGGGACCTTCGCACCGGTCAGGAAAAGCATGCATTGAAAGGGCATGCTGGCGGTGTGTATACGGTGGCATTCAGTGCAGATGGGGCAACGGTATTTTCCGGTGGGAAGGACGGTACTGTAAAGGCCTGGAACGCTCAAACGGGTAACGAAAGATTCGAGATGATAGGGCACCGCGACGCAGTGTACACCGTCAGCTGCAGTCGCGATGGAAAAGTCGTCGTCTCAGGGAGTAAAGACGGTGCAATTATGCTCTGGAATGCGGAGAACGGGAATTTTCTTAAAGTCTTAGAAAACCATAGATCTGCCGTTGTGAATCTCAGGTGCAGCCCTGACAATCGGTATTTCGCATCCGCCAGTGCCGACAAATCAATTATCATCTGGAGTCTGAAGGGCCGCGAGTTGGTCCGTATTTTGACCGGACATCGCGGGACTGTATATAGCGTTGACTTTCATCCAGACGGCACGACGTTGGCATCGGCTAGCAAGGATAAGACTATAAAACTCTGGGATCTTCAAACCGGTGACGAAATAGCGACGTTTTCAGGACACACGGCTCCTGTTACCAGCGTTTGTATTGGGAGCGACGGGACGCTGTATTCTGGTAGCGGCGACAGAAGGGTTATATCCTGGAGGCTCAACACTCAGGGGGCATTGGCCTTTTTTCCTTACCTCCCGATGCTTAAGATGATCAATTATCAGTTAGAGTGGGAGAACGGTGAAAGCGTTAGCGAGTATCTCATGCTTGATGCAAATTCCTACTTGAACGTCCTTGCAGAGGATTTAACGCCTACCAGGAAGAACGAAAAACTGTTTCGCCGATTTCTACGGTCCGGAAATATCGCGAGTGCTTTAAGTCTATTACGGGAAATACCCACGGGCAGTAATTCGGCTGCTGCCGCAGCGCTTTTGCAGAGATTGAAAGAGTCGTGCACTAAAGCTCTCGACAAGCGGCAACGAGAATTGAGTATGTGGTATATGGAGACGATAGATGCCGCAGACTTACGCAGAGACAATGATCCGACTATGACGATGCTGGACGCACGGCTGAGCTACCTGAGCGCCATGGCGAATGCCGAGAGATCGGGATTGGACTTGACCACGGTTGCAGATTTTAACAAGGCGCTGGTATCTCTGAACCGGGCTCTGGAACTTCAGCTAGAACGGTCTGCGTTGCAGCTGGCGGTGGACTTTAGTCCTGAGCTGGTCCGTCATATTCCCGGGAGAAAAGAAGAACTCGATGCAGTTCCGGCCGCAATGTGGCTGAAACAAGCGCGCAAGAAAAATAGGGCAAGTACATCAAAGGCCGTGGAATTGTGTCTTGAGGCTATAAGGAAGGACGGGGAAACCGTTCGTAGTTACGCTGATAAAGAGATCGATCCGACAACCACCTATGCACTTGGCTGTGCATATAGCTTGCAAGCTGAATTTTATACGAAAAACGCCGAGACCGAAGGTCAGAAAATTGAGGCGATCAATAACTCTCTAATGTGTTTACGACGGGCGTTGGCTAACGGATGGTCTGACATGGCACTATTAAAAACCGACCCCCACCTTGATCAAGTGCGCCAGGATCCACGGTTCTTGATTTTACGCGGCGGGAAATGATCTATCAAGTCAGCGGCGACCGGCTAGTCGTAATCGTTCGATGAATGTGTTTTACCGTGATCCCATAGAGTTCCCAAATCGGAAGATTTCACCAATGGATAGCCTCAAATACGAAAATTTTCGGAATCACGCAGTTTGTATTTTACCTGCTAACCCCCTACGGCAATGGATCCGAGTACTATTTTTTCGGGATCGAAATCGCTATCGAAATAGGGATGTTCCTCCTTGTTCCTTGGCTATAGGCAACTGATTCGCACAAAAACTAAACAAGTATTTCGATTTCGACTCCGATTGGTCGTCCCACGGGCTCATCCACTATGGGATGGTTGTAAATGTGTTTCGTTACTAACCATCCAACCTTTCGATAATCGCGTCGGCGAATTTATCGGTACCTAACTCCCCGCCGAGGTCTCGTGTCTTACAGCCATCGGATAAAGCCGCGTTATATGCGCGTTTGATCCGGTCGCTGGCAGTTTTTAGTTCAGAATTATCGTTCGTATCCGCTAAATAGTTCAACATCATTACCGCGGACATCAGAAGCGCCAACGGATTAGCAACCCCCTGCCCGGCAAGATCGGGAGCTGATCCATGGACTGCTTCAAAGATTGCCTGGTTCTCTCCGAAATTGGCACCTGGAACAACTCCCAAGCCACCAACTAATCCAGCGCAGAGATCGCTTACGACATCTCCATACAGGTTTTCGAGTAGCAGAATGTCAAATTGCGATGGATCTTGTACGAGTTTCATACATCCAGCGTCGATTATAACTTCCTCATAGTTTATATTCGGGTACTCGGTCTTATGTATATGTTGGGCGCGATCGATAAATAGGCCGTCTGTAACTTTCATAATATTCGCTTTATGGAACACCGTAATTTTTTCTCTCCGTCGAAGTGTCGCGTAGCGAAACGCCCAACGCGCAATTCTAGTACACGCCTTATCCGTGGCGACCTTCATGCTCATAACAACGCCAGGGCTGACTTCATTCTCGACACCACTATATAATCCCTCAGTATTCTCGCGGATGATAATAATATCAACGTTATCGAAACGGCTCTCAACACCCGGCAAATTCCGTACCGGCCTGACCGCGGCGTAGAGATCTAACGCTTTACGTAGTTGGACGTTGACGGAGGTGAATCCCTTCCCGATCGGTGTCGTGCATGGCCCTTTTAATGCAACCTTATAGTGCTCGATCGTTTCAATCGTCTCAGTCGGAAGAACGTCCATCCCTTTCTCAATCGCAGAGACGCCCGCGTATCTTTCAAACCATTTTATGTCGGCGCCAGACGCCGCAATAACTTTTTTTACTGCTAACGTTATCTCAACGCCAATCCCGTCTCCAGGAATTAAAACTATTGGAACAGATTTCATACCGCTAACCCCATTTTTAGTCAATTCCTATTTCACTCAGGCTAGTACCATGCCCGACAGCGACCACGCGTCGATATTTGAAAATTGCATAGTAACTTGCGATCGCAGTGACCGCAGCGTCTTAGCCTGACCCATGTTAATTTTGTTGCGAGAGTACTTATCCCCAGCGTTATTGGGTTTTTTAACCGGCCATCATGTCTCGTCATAGGCGCAAGGCGAACGCGGAAGCCAACTTGGGTCCGCACGAGCGGACTCGCGCTTATGCGGAGCGACGGCTGTTCGAAAATACCGTTCGGAATCCGTTCGGTAATAAGTTAAAAGTCTTCCAAAAATTGTACTGCTTGCAATTTAGTTGACCAGAGACCAACGAGTTACGAAGGTCGTACGGCTGAAGGGATATTGAAATATCGGCTGGATCTCTTGGTCTAGTCCCGTGACCGCGGGATCGTACGTTCTTCGTAACCCGTTTAACTCGATTCCAATACGTGCTCTCAGTAGAAAGTTTATGCATAGATTAGGCTCGTTCGTTGGTAAACCCGTTATTGGCGAGTCTGAACCGTGAAAATAAATTGGTAATTCCATATTTCAAGCGTGTCTAATCAGTCTATCGCTTGATAGGGGAGGTCGAAAAATAACCGTGGTTATACTGCCCACGATCTCTCTCCGTATTCTCGGAGTCCGCTAGTGCGGATCGCATAAGAGTCCCGTATCGACGGGATCCACGCTCATGCGGGAAGAGTCTCCGACATCCTGAATCGGGACTAAGAAACAAGCAGTACAATTTTTGGTCCGGATTACCCGAGACTCGCTTATGCGGCGAGAGACGACTTTGAATTCATTCCCTAAGATCTATGTTGAGCCTAGCGAAATCCACCTTGGTGGAAACAATATTTCGTCCCGCATTCGGGATGAAGACGTTCGGTATAGTTATCTTTCTGAACCGAATCGATATACCCAGCGCGAAGGCGTTTAATCGTTTTCGGGCGTTAATAGATCAGTGAGAGGACGTTGCGTGGACAGACAAGGGCGAAACCGTGTCAAAAAAAAGGTCCGGACTTCTCGCCTTGCGACTTAAAGTCCGGACCCGTTTGCGGAGGGAATCTTTTACACTATATTTATGAATGACTGCTAGTTTACCCAGCTCCTTGTCATTCTTTTAATACGATTTTAAGATCACACGCGATTCTTCGTCGTTCGCCCAAGCCCCAACAAGTATATTTGTTGCATTTAGCGCAACTTGCTACGAGTAGCCAAACATCTGCTTCCCCGCCAAAGGTTGTGGAACTTAAGACTGATTCGCGGCTTTCAGCGTGCTTATAGGATATAAGATACCCCTTGTTGCACTTGTTGCAAATTGCAATTCGATATTTTTCCGTTTTTTTTGTAAATTTCTTAAATAGTGGGATTCTTCCCGGAGGGGTTTTCTGAATTTCCGCGCGCGGGAGGAGCGTATGAATTAAAGGCGTAGGACAGTATCCGAGTGAAAGCGGGTAGCCGGGTAGAATTTTGAGACATATATACCCGGCTTTAAAATTGCCGTATTACTTACGTTTTTTACTTGTAAGCGTAATTGAATCTTGTTGATTCGCGGGTTATGATATAAACAGGTATGGTTTGTGTGTACTGCGTTTGGTGGTAGTACGGTGTTGGGCAAGACAGATTTGTTGGTCGTCGCGTTGAGTGCAACTTGGCTGTGCTATAGACGTTAGTGGTAGCGAGCGGTGTAACGTTAAATAACCTTAAAAAAGTTTTAGTTATACTAATAATTATGAGTACAAACGACAAAGAGAATGACGGGATAGACGACGCCGACACTTCTGATAACATCGACGGTGGTTTAGAAGATGGTTCGCCGACGATTCAGGAAGGTGTAGGCAGTTTCGGCAGAGACTCTACGGACGGACCCGATGAAGCGGATCTGGATGACGACGACTGCGCACCGACGATAATGGAGAAACCTCAGAGTGAGGAGGGATCCTCTAACACCGGTGACGCCGAAGAATTCGATCCTGACGACGACGATTTTGCGCCGACGATAATGGAAAAACCCGGCAACCAACCGCCCTTAAGTGAAACAGAAGTCTCCGTTCCCACGGAGACGCCTTCTGACGATTACGATCCTGACGATGACGATTTTGCTCCCACGATAATGGAAAAACCTGCCGGCGTGGCGGATTCATCTCGCGACCTTTCCATCGACGACGACGATGATTTCGCTCCCACCCTACTGGAAAAGCCTTCTGCTGGACCCGCATCTGACAGTACCGATTCCGATAACGAATATGGCGAATTCGAAAGCGGCGATGATTTCGCGCCTACACTCCTGGAGCGTCCTTCCGGGGATAGCCCATCGAAATCGACCATAAAAAAAGGTTTTGACGGGGCCGCCTCGTCTTCTGGATTTTCCATCACGCAAACTTTGCAGGTAGGTAAAGGCGGGCTCCGTAGCGGTGATCCGAATTTTGACGCTAAGGAAGAGATTCAGGTACAGAAATACACCATCGGCGAACGGATCGCTGAAGGAGGTATGGGGGCGATTCTTGGCGCCACGGATTTGAATATCAAGCGTGATGTCGCAATGAAAGTGCTCCTTGAAGCGCGCTTGGATTCGAGCGACAACGTCATCCGCTTCATCGAAGAGGCTCAGGTTACCGGACAGCTCGAGCATCCGAGTATCGTGCCAGTCTATGAACTTGGTTTTAACGACACTGGCGAAGTCTATTACTCCATGAAATATGTTCGTGGCGTGACGCTTAAGGATGTTCTAAAGCAGATCCGCAAGGGCGACGCTGAGACCATTGAGAAGTATCCGCTTGCGCGATTATTAACGATTTTTCAGAAGGTTTGTGACGCGATGGCCTTCGCTCATTCTAAGGGCGTCGTGCATCGGGATCTTAAACCCGAGAATATTATGATCGGTGATTTCGGCGAAGTCTTGGTGATGGACTGGGGGCTAGCGAAGATTCTTGAGTTAGACGGAAGTACCGCGTTAACGACGATTCGGCGAGCGGATGCGGGAGATGTCTTCAGTCATCTTGATCGCGGCAGCGACTCAACGACCGGCGATCAAAGCTCGGTGGACCTGTCTGCGTCCGTCAGTCGCGGTGCTGTGGACTCATTGATGAGCGACTTCGATGGTGAATCTTTGAACACCATGGACGGTCAGATAATGGGGACGCCTAACTTTATGGCGCCCGAACAGGCGACCGCCCAAAACGAGAAAATCAAGCTTCCCTCCGACATATACGCACTCGGCGGAATCCTCTATAATATACTGACGCTCCGCGTGCCGATTACCGGCAAGTCTTTGACCGAGATGATGGTTGATATTGTCCGCGGTAAGATTACGCCGCCGGTGTCCTATAATTTGCCCAAAAAGGCGAAGGCGAAAGAAAAGGACGACAGTGGCCCCGTGATTGAGTTTCATCACTGCCCGGGTGGTAAGATTCCTGAGGCATTGTCTGCGGTTTCGATGAAAGCTCTAGCTTTGAAACCGGAGGATCGCTATCCGGACGTCGAGGCGTTACAAGCGGATATTGAAGCGTATCAGGGAGGATTCGCGACGTCGGCGGAAGAGGCCGGACTTGTCAAGCTCGTCATCTTAATGATCAAAAGACATAAGATGCTCTCTGCAGTCAGTCTAATTTCTTTTCTCATCTTTACGATCGGGGGCTCTGCGTTTACGCACAAGATATACAAAGACGGGGTAAAGCTGAAGGCGAATAACGCAGAGCTTGAGGAGCAAAAGATAGAAATTGAGGCGAAACGAACGGCGTTGGAAGAGAACAACATCGTATTGGAAGAACAGAAAGTAGAGCTGGAGGCCGGGAAAGCGGCGATAGAGCAAAAGAGTAAAGAGCTGCAGACGACTGTTGACCAATTAGTCACGGAGAAACAGAAAACAGAGACTGAGCGGGCGCAAAAAGAGGAAGAGCAGAAACTTCGTGAGCAGGCGCAAAAAGCGAAGATTCAGGAAATGGAGATGCGCGAGGAAGAGCGTCAGGCAAAATTGAAAGAGCGTAAGTTAAGAGAGCAGGAATCAGCTGCGAAAGAAACGGCGGTGAAAGAACGCAAACGCGTGAGCCGTGAGTCGGCGCCTGAATTCGTGAAGAAGGCGCGCGCGCTTGCTGCTGAATTCAAGTGGGACGAGGCGGTAGCAATCGCGAAGAAGGCACTGGAGCTTGATGATCTCCTCAGTGACGGCTGGTATTTGATGGGGTGGCTGCACTTCGGGAATACCGATTTCGAGGCATCAGTTGAAGCGTTGTCGAAGAGTAGCGAAGATGGCGCGAAAGAGTTGAAGAAAATCGCTCAAGAGAATCTCACGAAAGTAGCGTTCGGTAGTGAAGGTAAGCTGAGCGCGTTTGAGTTGCATGATTTAAGTGAAGTACTTAAGGGGCAAAAAGACTTCGTACTTGGCGATCGTTTGTATCAGCTAACCTTAGGTTTTGAGAAAGAAATTCTCGCCAAATTGAACAAGATCAAGTACGATCTAAAACGCGGGAATATCGATCTAACAGACATTCGCTATCAATACACCTTTGACGAGAATGAAATTGCCGTCGATTTGTCCAACAACCCCGAGTTACGGAATATTCGCCCGCTCGAGGGAATACCGCTAACGCATTTGGATCTTCGATCTACCTCTGTCGATGATGTTCGGTCTCTCTCGGGAATGCCTCTCCGAATACTTCATATTTCAGCGAATCAGTCGTCGGACAACAGCGATATTCTCCGCGAACTACCGTTAACAGAGTTACACGTTCACGGGGTACCTACGCAGGACTACCGGTTCGTTAAGGATCTGCCGAATGCGCGGCTTCATCTTCATCTTTACGAGTTCGGCGGGCCCAAATATTATGAGCTCGCGTTCTTGCGATTTGTGCCGGTCGAGAGTATGACCCTTCACCTGCACGGAAACGATTTCAACGACCTGATGTTTCTCGTCGATATTCCGTTCACACGCCTCGTTCTCGAAGACACGGCCGTGAAGGATCTTGCGCCACTGCGCTACCATCAATTGACGTACCTCGATATACGTAATTCGGAGATTAAGAATCTGAAGAATTTGGAGAAAATGCCGTTAACATACCTTGCACTCGATGGCACCGCGGTGAAAGACCTTTCTGTGTTGAAAGGAAAGAACCTCTCATATTTGTCGATTATGGACACCGAAGTTCGTGATCTCGCGCCACTAAAAGGGCTGCCACTTAAGCATCTGAATATCAGCGGAACCGAAATAACTGACTTTAGTACCTTACGCGGGCTTCCGGTTGAGGAGCTGTTTATTAATCGACTGCCGATTATCGATTTCCGTTTTCTAACCGGGATGAAGCTCAAGAAGCTTCACATGCGTGACACGTACGCGAATAATATTTTCATGGTTCGGGATATGCCACTTAAGGAACTCGATATCAGCGGGACGCGCGTGACTAACCTGAAGGCTCTGGCTCGTAAGCAATTGACGAATCTGTCGATCAGTAATACGCAGATAACAGATCTCAGTGTTCTGAAAGGTATGCCGCTCAGATACCTTGATATAAGCGATACAGAGATTTTCGACATCTCAATCATAGAAGGAATGCATTTAACATATTTGTCGTTGTCAGGAACTAATGTCGAAAGTCTGGATCCGCTTAAGGGTATGCCCTTGAAGTCATTATCATTGCGCGGATGCACACAGTTGAAGGACGTATATGCACTCAACGATTGCGAAAATCTGTATAAATTAATTCTCCCGGAACAGGTGACAACCATTCATTTCCTCCAGAGGTTCTCACAGCTTGAGTACATCGCGTATTCGGGTAACCTTGAGCAATTGGATCAGACGACCGCGCAGTTCTGGAGTAAGCACGGTAATAACTAAGACTCTGTTCGAAAAGGTATCGTGGTCCGCACGCCTACCTTTTCGAACAGGGTCTAGCTGGTGTTACGTAACACTCGTACCTGCTCGTCTAAATAGCGACATCCTCACCAACGGTTCGGCGAAAAATACATCGTTCTTGCCGACAGCCGTGATACATTGGCGAGTTCTATAGCGCCGCTCCCATTTACCTTCGACGCAGCCGAATATGCCGATTTCGTAGTTTATACCAACACCATCGGGTTTTCGTCCGGATTACCTGAAGACGTTCGGTGTACAAGTCGTCCATCATCAATTCGCATTACTCAAGGAACTATCCATGAAGGCTTCAGATTTGTTCGTCCATGCATTAGAGAATGAAGGTGTTGAATTTATTTTCGGTATCCCCGGTGAGGAAAACCTCGACTTCTTAAATTCGCTAAAGGATTCAAGCATAAACCTCATTTTAACGCGGCATGAGCAAGCGGCTGGATTTATGGCGGCAACATATGGGCGGCTGACAGGAAAAGCGGGTGTCTGTCTATCAACACTTGGGCCTGGCGCGACGAACTTGGTGACGGCAGCAGCGTACGCTCAACTTGGGGCAATGCCAATGATAATGCTTACAGGTCAGAAACCCATCAAGTCAAGCAAGCAAGGCCAATTTCAAATCATCGACGTTGTACAGATGATGAAGCCTTTAACGAAGTATACCCACCAAATTGTGAGCGGCGATAGCATCCCCTCACGAGTACGGGAAGCATTTCGTCGGGCGGAAGAGGAGAGACCGGGGGCTGCGCATCTCGAACTACCGGAAGACGTCGCGGCAGAGGCGACAGATGCCGAGTTATATCCTCATGATCGTGTTAGACGCCCGGTTGCGGAGGAAAAGGCGCTTGACCGGGCGGTGAGCATGATTGAAGAAGCAAGAAGTCCACTATTGCTCATTGGCGCTGCGGCGAATCGTAAGATCACATCCGCGATGCTACGACGATTCATCGACCACACCGGTATCCGGTTCTTTTCAACTCAAATGGGAAAGGGCGTAGTTGACGAGCGGCATCAGCTGTTTCTCGGGAACGCCGCCTTATCAGACGGCGACTATCTTCACTGTGCAATAGATCGCGCGGATCTGATTATCAATGTCGGCCACGACGTCGTCGAGAAACCTCCATTCTTTATGCGCCACGGAGGGACGAAGGTAATCCACATAAATTTCCTGTCAGCCGTGGTTGACCCAGTTTACTTTCCGCAGCTCGAGGTCGTAGGCGACATCGGAAACAGCATATGGCAAATCGACGAAAGAATATCAAAGCAAGAATCATGGGACTTTTCGAATTACGATAAAATAGCGAAGGAGATCGAGTCGAATCTCAGCGTCGGCTCAGATGACGGGCGCTTCCCGATCATTCCGCAACGGCTTGTTGCGGACGTCAGAAAGGCGATGCCGTCAGATGGTATCATCGCGTTGGATAACGGAGTTTATAAGGTGTGGTTCGCACGAAACTACAAAGCGCACGAGCCGAACACTGTCTTGCTGGATAATGCGCTTGCTACAATGGGAGCCGGTTTTCCGTCTGCGATGGCTGCACATCTTGTTTATCCTGAGCGAAAAGTCATAGCGATTTGCGGTGACGGTGGATTTATGATGAATTCACAGGAGCTTGAAACTGCCGTACGTTTGAAGATGAACCTTATTATTTTGATTCTTAATGACGGCGCCTACGGTATGATCAAGTGGAAGCAAGAAGGGATGGGATTCGAAAGTTTCGGGTTAGACTATAATAATCCAGATTTTGTCAAGTACGCCGAATGTTACGGTGCGAAGGGGCATCGCATCGAGAAGACCGAGGACCTCGGCTCAACACTCGAACGCTGCCAGACTGAATTGGGTGTGCATCTCATTGATGTTCCCATTGATTACTCTGAGAACAACCGGGTTCTGACCGACGAACTACGTCAGAAAACATGTCATCTCTAGCCTGATCTATGCGATTTTCCGTTCATCAGGACCGCGGTGTTTATCGAAAATTCCATTCTTAGCTCGATGGGACGCTAAAACCAATTATACCGAACGTCTTCATCCCTATGCGGGACGAAATATTGATCGATATCCCTTAGCCTGATTAATTCACGCGATTCGTCGCGAGAGAACTTAACTCGTTCATAATAAGACGATTGGAGAAGGCGCCACGGTGAAAGTGGATTTTCATTCACTAAGATGTGAAGTCAAGCCAATCGGTTTATTTGAGCAGAGATTAGGGCTCGCAGCAGAATACTGTTGAATTATTCAGGGTAGGGTATGAATTCAAAGTCGGCCAAAAATTGTACTGCTTTCAGTATACTTCGAAATGCTTGATCGGGTCAGCATCAAATTCTGTAGCTTATTTAGACCCTGTTGGAAAAGGTATAACGGCCGCGCGCTTGGCTATTCCGGATGAATTTTACGCTTTTTCAATGCGACGTGCGATGCCAAAGCATCGTATTCGCATTGAAAAGGTGAAAATTCGCCGAAAGAGACTCGCGCCCACAGGGTTGGGGCGGATGAAGGCATCTTTTGATGATTATCGCTAAGTCAATACCTACAAGGTATTAACGTGAGCGGTAATCATCAAAACCTGTCCTTCATGCGCACCCAACGCGGCTCGCTAGACCTTTTCGAACAGGGTCTAGACCCAAGAACGGTGACGCTGACGTTCAATACAACTCACCGCCGTAGTAAAAGAGTGTTCTGTCTTTTTCGAGCTTCCTCCATCGCCATTCATCGCCGTCACCTTCCACGCCATCTCCCGCCTCCCCGTTTTCAATCCGGTCACCTTTCTCATCGAAAGCTACCGAGGCGTCCGGTATCCCATCGCCCGTCGTATCCTTATCAACTCGCCGCGGCTTGCCGTTCGAGTAATAAACCCATTCATCTATTTCGCCGTCGTTATCTGTATCCAGTTCTGTTTTTTTCAGGACACCGTTAGGAGAGTAGGAATGGAGTCGGTCCGCCTTTCCGTCACCGTTTGAGTCCTTCTGGGCTCTCGCTATAATTCCGTTGTCGTAAAAAACCCATTCATCCAGCTTATTATTGTTGTTTGTGTCGGTTTCCGTTTTAGCGAGCATCCCTTTAGCATCGTAGTACTCCACTCGGTCTACTCGACCATCATAATTCAAGTCTCTAGCAACTTTCCGGGCGTTATTCAGTTTATCCGAATCTTTTTCATCCGGGTCTTGTGCGTAAGAACCGAAAGATAGGACAATGATTGTGATTAGAAAGTATCGGATTTTAGGGGTCATATTGCAAGAAGCGGTATCGGGCTGACAACGCTTTTATTTTTTTGCGTTCGATGGGTGGGTGAATAGGGTTTCTCAAGCGAATGCCGGCGTTCGGATATCCATATATGTCGATTGTCCTGGAGTTTCCGAATTTGCGTCGTCTGTGCAACACCGATAATAGTCACGAAAGGCGGCGACTGATGATGACGCGGGTTAAATATACCAAACGCCTTCGAGTTTTCGCCCGGATTACCCGTCCCGAATAAGCGAGGATCCCGATAGTGCCGGGCCGTACGAGCGGTCCGGATAGCCGTCCCGCGCCAGCGTAGATCCCGTGAGTAAGGACCACTCTTTCCTCGCTCCTGCGTAAAATTCGTCGGACCGAAAATTGCACTGCGAACAGTATATACCGAACGTCTTCAGGATTTCGACCAGGCGTTCTGCTGGCCAGCAGAATGCCGGTTTAAAAATCGTTCGGAGTCTCTTACTCAACCATTTTGAAGTCGCCCGGAAATCGTACCGCTTGCGGTATAGTATAGCTCAGAGCGGGATCCGTCGTTACATCAGCGGAATCTGAAATCTCCATCGTTTTCGGTGTTCTATTCCGAATTCTTATCCTCGTCAAGTTCTAGTGAGACGGAATTGATGCAATACCTAAGATGTGTCGGGGCCGGACCATCATTAAACACATGCCCGAGATGGCTATCGCAGCGACTGCAAAGTACCTCTGTCCGCTGCACGCCCAATGTCGAATCCTCTTCTGTTCTTACGCCGGCGTCATTCGCAGGTCGCCAGAAGCTGGGCCAGCCGGTTCCGGAATCAAACTTCGTGTCGGAACTGAATAGCTTTGCCCCACAGGCGCTGCATTTATAGGTACCCTTTTTCTTGCTGTTATAGTAATCACCGGTAAAGGCCCTTTCCGTTCCCTTCTCGCGGCAGACGTAATATTGTGTCGGTGTAAGCAGTAATTGCCACTCAGCATCAGTCAGTGCTACTTTCCCTTTTGTGGTGCGGAGCTTTTCCTGAATTTTCGCACGCAATGGGTCTTCGGCTTTCATAGTTTCTCCTTTCGCGGTTGAGTTTGAGTTATCCTCGGCGGACTGAATAAAGGTGCTGTACGCAATTGTTACAATCACCGCCGTTAAGAGTACTTTCACCGTTTTCATATCGTGTCTCCAGTTCGGAACTTCATTACTTTGTTTACGGGCGATCTTAGACTGGTCGAAGTGTCTTTCTTTTTAAGATAGTAAAATCGATCGATAGTTCCAGCGGTAGCAAAGACAATCTTCGGGTACTGTACCGAACGTCTTCATCCCGCATGTGGACGAAATATCATTCGATATCCCTTAGGTAATGAATTCAAAGTCGTCTCTCCGTATGAGCGGAGTCCGTCCATCCGGACCAAAAATTTTACTGCTTGCAGTATGTCTCAGGTGGTTCGACCTAATACAGTTGCGCTGCGGCGTCGGCCGGCATATTGACTATCAACCCGTTTCGATTATCTTTACACGTTCGTGTTTTCACCCTTTCGGGGTAACGACTATTACGTTCCGGTACTGATAAACAATTCGGGAAGTACGCGGATCAAGACGTCCCGTCAGTACGGGACGCTTATGCGGGACAGCTTGGCGCAATCTGCACTCTCAAGCGACTTAAATCCTTAACATATCCAACGAATCACCGATGAATCTCGAAACAATCGTAGTCCATCTTGGACAGGAACACGACGAATTTAGCGGCGCCGTAATCCCGCCTATTTACGCCACCTCAACGTTCGCTCAGTCGGCGCCAGGCGAGACGAAGGGATACGACTACACGCGCTCAGGTAACCCGAATTTCAGCAATCTTGAAACGACCCTTGCCGCTGTCGAAAACGCGCGATTCTCAACCGTCTTTGCAAGCGGAATGGCAGCGATTACCGCGGTGCTATCCACATTAAAGGCCGGTGATTTGGTCGTGGCCGAAGAGAACATATACGGATGTACCTACCGAATTCTCGATCAGGTTTTCGACAAATTCGGTGTCTCTGTGGAATACTACGATTTTACTGAGCGCGAAAGTCTCGACGCTATCTCCGCGAAAGAACCTGCTATCGTTTGGATCGAATCCCCTACAAATCCTTTACTCAAGGTCATTGATATTAAAACTGTCGCGGAGCGTGCGAAGGCAGCGGGCTCAATACTTGTAGTTGACAACACGTTCGCGTCGCCGTGTTTCCAGCGCCCCCTCGATCTAGGTGCAGATTTGTCGTTGTCGAGTTCAACCAAGTACATTAACGGGCATTCCGATTGCTTAGGCGGAGTGGTCGCTACGAATTCAGAGGAATGGCGGAACAAGATGATTTTTGCGCAGAAGGCGGTGGGCTTAAATCCATCGCCCATAGACGCGTGGTTAATATCAAGGGGCGTAAAAACGATGCCACTGCGAATGGCGAAACACCACGAAAACGCGCTGGCGTTCGCGAAGTTTCTGGAATCGCATGGGGCTGTTAAAATGGTTAGATACCCGTACTTGGAATGCCACCCTCAATACGAGCTGGCCGTGCGCCAAATGTCTGGCGGTTCCGGTATTGTAACTGCGAATTTCGATTTGTCGATCGAGGAAACAAAACAGTTGGTCGGAAAATTTAAGCTTTTCACCCTTGCCGAGAGCTTAGGTGGTGTCGAGTCGCTTGTTTGCCATCCGGCTTCGATGACGCATGCGGCTGTACCGGCGAGCCGTCGCGAAGAAATCGGGATTTCAGACGGGTTAGTACGGTTCTCGGTAGGCATCGAAAATAGCCATGATTTAATTGCAGACTTCAACCAGGGACTCGACCGAGTTAGCCGCGGAATATGAGTAACACGCGGTGCGGGTCCTGAGAAAGAAGTACCTTTACATTTGACGACGTCTATTTTATACCCATTGTCATTGGGTTTTCGACCAGGCGTTCTGCTGTACAGCAGAACTATGCTGGTTAGAATATCCCGTTCGGAATTCTTTGCCTAAGGGATATCGAACAATATTTCGTCCCGGATGCGGGATGAAGACGTTCGGTATAAATAGATCTTGCCAAACGCAAAGGAATCGAATTTACAGGATACGAGCATGAACGAACTTCTAAAAAAACCTTTGGCGCACCCCGAAGATTTAGGGAAACCCATACCGGGCTGGCCCGACGCGACATCAGTCTGTATGCCGCGTTGGGAAGACAACGTTGGTTATGAGGAAGGGGACCTTCGAGTTATCGATGCGCTTGCGTGCGGATATCCCCGTTTTGTCTATCACCCGTTTGTTCAGGATTTAATCGCCGCATGCGAACGACGTTTCCCGGCAAACGGTAGGTGTTTCGTCGCGTTTCCGTCGAGACGGGTCGCGGAGAGTTGCTGTCAATATTTGACAGACGACTCGTCGAGCGAACCCGCGATACATGACTTCGGCGCTCTGGGGATACATGCCGTTTCCGTTAATACCGCGCATAGTGAGTCGGTTCGCAGTTACTGGCAGCACTCTGGGGACGTGATCTCCCCGAGGATGGCGAAAGCTGCGCTCGCTCCCGAGCCCGGATGGTCCGATGGGAAAGAGATAAAAGAAGTCCTGCGTCACCGGATCGCGGATTATCTTGACGTTCCGGTCGAATATGTCTTTCTTTATCCGTCAGGAATGTCCGCTATTTTTAATACATGGCGAGCCCTCCATGATCTGTATCCGGAGCTTAAAAGCGTCCAGTTCGGGTTTCCCTACGTAGATACACTGAGAATACAACAGAAATTCGGGGCGGGTTACCACTTTTTGTCTGCGGGCGATGACGAGAGTCTTACGTTACTGGAGGCGATACTGAGAACGGGACCGATTATGGGCGTATTTTGCGAGTTCCCGATGAACCCCCTGATGAACAGCCCGAACCTCGAGCGTTTGGCCGACTTGGCTGAACAGTATCAGTTTCCCATTGTCGTTGATGAGACGCTCGGGACTTTTGTGAATATTCAGGTTATACCGCCTGCGGATATTGTTACCACGAGCCTGACGAAGTTTTTCTCAGGCGCTGGCGATGTAATGGGGGGTGCGGTGGTCGTGAACCCGAACGGACGCGTAGCGGAGACTTTGATTGGTAAGATTACAGCCGAGTACGAGGACAATCTTTGGTCGGAGGACGCGGTCATATTGGAAAAGAACTCGCGCAGTCTGTCTGATCGAATGGCGAAGATCAACTCAAACGCAGAGGCGGTCTGCCGGTTTCTCGTCGATCATCCTGCGGTCGAGAAACTCTACTATCCCCACTACAGCACGCGCGCGAACTATGATCAGTTTAGGAGGGTAGGGGGTGGATATGGCGGTGTATTTTCCGTTGTCCTGAAGAACCCTTCGGTAAACGCACCCAAGTTCTTCGACGCACTGGAAATCTCGAAGGGGCCTAGTCTCGGCACCAATTTTTCGCTCGCTTGTCCTTACAGTATACTTGCGCACTACAACGAACTGGATTTTATCGAGGAACACGGGGTCTCGCGGTATCTTATTCGAATTTCTGTCGGCCTGGAAGAGGCTTCTGACCTGGTCGCCAGACTCAAAGCAGCGTTATCAGCCATTCCATTACCCGATTAACGGTGGATTTTCATCCGTGGAGATGCAAAGTTAACCAGTAGGAGTAGTATTTATACCGAAAATCACGGAGTTTTCGAAATATAGTTCGAAATCTTTCCCGTGATAAAACATGAGTCGTCCAAATCGTGGACTGCCTGGAGCATAAAAGGAGATTATCTATGAAGAAGCATGTGCGCTGTGTGAGTAAGTTTATTATCCAGACATTTTTGAGTTTCTGCTTCGTTGGCGCGTTGTTGGCGACCGACTGCCTGGCACTCACGGAGAACGTGCCATCTTTGAGCAGCCCCGCGATTGCCGCCCAGCGGCAGGTTATTGCTGATCTAAAGGTACAGGTTGGGGCATTACAAAAGAATTATGTGACCGTGTCATCGGTACGGAATGAGGCGTTTAGAAAACGGCTGGGAGGTGACATCAGTTCCGATACTACTGAAGACGCGGTTTCGGCGGATCAGCGATTCAAGAAGTTGGATAAGGCATATCGAAAACTTGAACGTGAGCTCAACAAGAGTGAGCGGAAGCTGGAAGTCGCACAGGAAAAACTCACCAAATTAACCAAGAAATCCGAACAGCAGATACAGCGGCTGGAAAAGAGGGATGCAACGGTTGTTGTAGAAAAGAAAAAGAAGCAGAAGCGGGAAAAACGTAAAGTTCTGCAGACTGACGATGCAAAAGATCGAGAGTCGGAAAGACAAGCAGTGTTAAAAGCGAAAGCGGCGAAAAAGGCTCGAAAAGCGGCGGAGCGACGCGAAGAAAAAGCTCGCGGTTCGCTTGCGCGAGCTCAAAGAGAAGCGGCGATTGCGAAGGCTCGGGCGAAACGAATCGCCGAGAAGGAGAAGGCCCATGCGGAGCAGGAATCGATACGGAAGCAACGCCAAGCTGAGAAAGGCGTGAAGAAAGCGAAACGTCACGCGGAAAAAGAGTTAAAGAAGACAAAGGAGCGTGCCGGGAAAGAAGCGCGAAAGGCGAATGCGCGCGCAGCAAAAGAAGCGGCGAAGGCGAAAGCTCGCACGGAGAAAGAGTTAAAGAAGAAAAAGGAGCGAGCCGGGAAAGATATTCGAAAGGCGAATGCGCGCGCAGCAAAAGAAGCGGCGAAGGCGAAAGCTCGCACAGAGAAAGAGTTAAAGAAGGCAAAGGAGCGTGCCGCGAAAGACGTTCGAAAGGCGAATGCGCGGCGCGCCGCGAAAGAAGCGGCGAAGGCGAATGCTCGCGCGGAAAAAGAGCTAAAGAAGGCGAATGCGCGTGCCGCGAAAGAAGCGGCGAAAGCGAAGGCTCGTGCGGAAAAAGAGTTAAAGAAGACGAAGGAGCGTGCCGCGAGAGAAGCGGCGAAGACGGAGGCGCGTCTCGAACGGGAAGCGGCGAAGGCGAAACGAGCTGCTAAGAGCGCCAAGTAGAAAGCTTTTAAGCAACATGTCGACCCCGTTTTAGACGGCACGACTTTACACTGAACGCCAAATCGATGAGTCACCTGGCCATAACTTTGTTATTGAATCGAGTCGGTTGGGGAAATTTCTACTGAAGCGGTCCAGGTGCCCACCTCTTTGATTACCCACCATAACGCTAGCCTGATCTATGCACTAACGTTCTACTGCGAGCACGCATTGTACATGACCTAAATGAGTTACAAAGAACCCAAGACTTTGAAATAACTCGCTATTTCCCGCAGTCGCGGGACTGGGCTTTGCCCAGCCAGAACCTTCGTAACTCATTGATCTCAATCACACTGCGAACTCTCGTGACGAAATTCGTGCATAGATCAGGCTAGGCCAGTCGCCCAAAATATTCGAGAGATCGATTTTCTATCTCTCCGCCGAGCATACTTACGGCCCAGTCGATCCTCATAACACTTCCCTGTTTACCGTATATAAAACGAACGTCTTCATCGCACATGGGGGATGAAATATTGTTTCCACCAAGGTGGATTTCGCTAGGGTCAACATAGATCTTAGGTAATCAATTCAAAGTCGTCTCTCTCCGCACGAGCGGAGTCTCGGTAATCCGGACCGTATTCTCGGAGTCCGCTCGTGTGGACCGCATAAACGTCCCGTACTGACGGGATCTACGCCCATGCGGGAAGAGTCTTCCCGCACTATCGAGATCGCTTATGCGGGACGGGTAATCCAGACCGAAAATTGTACTGCTTGATACTTAATCCCGATTCAGGATGTCCGGGACTCGCGCTTATGCGGAGAGATCGTGGGCAGTATAATCGCAAATTTTACTCATAACGACCTTGTTTTTAATTTAAAGTCATATATGCTTATAAACATACTTATTTTTTCTGTAAATCGTTGGTTTGGTGAGGCGTCGTAAAGTAATTGACAGAAGCGAATTCAGAAGGTTAGTCGTGAGAATCTTGTCAAAAACTCGTTATGCGTTAAGGATTCTTGTGCATATCGCGCGGGAATCGAGGAATGGACGTTTGGCTCAGGGGAAAGAGATTGCGTTAAAACAGAATCTGAACGAACCGTATCTTGAACAGATAATGATACCGCTGCGTCGATCCGGTCTGGTCCGAACGGTACGGGGGCGAAACGGCGGTTATGGGCTTGGCAAAGAGCCGGGTGCGGTGACACTTTACGACATTATACAAATTTTCGAAGGCGATCCTGAGGGAACAGAGTCGAATGAAAAATTTATAGCGACCAAAGATAAAAATCCCGTGGACGCGGTGTGGAGTGAATTAGCGCAGGTCGTGAACGCGGTCGCTCGAGATCGGACATTAGAGTCAATGCTGGACAGCAATATTTTGGCGGAGCCGGAGTACGTCATCTGAAATATATCGAGATCCGACGTTCTTCATAACTCTTTTAGATGAAACAAAATACGTATTCACAATAGAAGATTTATGTATAGATCAGGCAAGGATCGCACCGCGTTTTTCAATCGCAAATCGCAAATCGAAAATCCACGAAGTTTCAGGGAGTCATCATGAGTATATATCAAGACATAACGAGAACAGCTGGGAACACGCCCTTGGTAAAATTGAATCGGCTGGTTGATGAATCCGATGCAACCATCCTTGCGAAACTCGAGTTTCAGAATCCGACATTTAGCGTCAAGGATCGGATTGCGGTCAGTATGGTTGATGCAGCTGAGGCGGCGGGCAAGTTACGCCCCAGTACTGTAATTATCGAACCCACGAGTGGGAACACGGGAATTGGCTTGGCTTTTGTTGCCGCGGCGCGGGGATATCGCTTAATAATCACTATGCCGGAGACGATGTCTATAGAGCGACGGCGGGTGATCGCACATCTGGGTGGTGAAGTTGTCCTTACCCCGGGAGATAAAGGGATGAAGGGTGCCTTAGCGAAGGCGATAGAACTAGCTGATTCGATTGAGGATTCTTTTATCCCGCAGCAGTTCGAAAATCCCGCTAATCCGGATATCCACGCGCGAACTACCGGACCGGAAATATGGAGTGACACCGAAGGAGGCGTCGACTTTTTCGTATCCGGCGTTGGGACCGGTGGCACGATTACGGGCGCGGGCGGGTACCTCAAGGGGAAGAACCCTGACATAAAACTGGTCGCGGTCGAACCTGCGTCTTCTGCGATATTATCCGGCAATCAACCCGGGAAACATATAATCCAGGGAATTGGTGCCGGATTCGTTCCCGAGGTGCTGGAAACGGAGTTGCTGGATGAAGTTATAACGGTATCAGATAACGATGCGGTGGAGACTGCCCGTGCGGTTGCTCGTCAGGAGGGGATGCTCTGCGGGTTAAGTTCGGGGGCGGCGGCGTTCGCAGCGATACAACTGGCGAAGCGCGCAGAGAACAAAGGGAAAACGATTGTCGTAATATTCCCGAGCGGTGGTGAGCGTTATTTGAGTACACTGCTTTTCGAATAGACTGCAAGTCCAATTTTCGGTCGGGAATCTGTCGGACACAAGGGATCGCAGTCGATTTGACTAAAGCCCGACAGGCTCCTAGGCGAAGAATAGGCGAACATTCCGATTCGTACTCCTAATCTTACTCGTAATCGTAATCTTTCTGGTTTTTCGACGTGAGATTTGGAAAGGGATTACGATTATGATTACGAGTACGATTACGAAAAAAATCCAACGAAAGTTCGCTGGATCTGCTCCTAGCCTTAAAATTGTTTAACCTTCAGAGAGAGTATGGAAAATACGAGAGAAAATAATTTGAAGCTGTATCAGGAGCATTTGAGCGATAAATCCGCAGAGGAAGTAATCGCATGGGCTTCTCTGGAGTTCGGAGACAAAGTGCGATTCGCATCCTCACTGGGGCTCGAAGACCAGGTAATAACAGATTTGATTGCAGCAGCTGACCCGGTAACTGAGATCTTTACGTTAGATACCGGGCGATTATTTACTGAGTCTTACGACTTGATACAAAAGACAGAGGAACGTTACAATTTGAGAATTAATATCTGTTTTCCCGATGCCGGGGAAGTTGAAGAAATGGTTGATAAACACGGTATCAATCTGTTTTATAAAAGTTCCGAACTACGAAAACACTGCTGTGGTATCCGCAAGATTCACCCGCTTCGGCGCGGGTTAGATGGTCTCGACGCCTGGATCACCGGGCTTCGCCGCGATCAGTCGCAGGCTCGGGATGCAGTGCAGAAGATCGCCTGGGATGACGCCAACGGATTATTGAAAATAAATCCGCTATGCGACTGGAGCGAAACCGATGTTCGGGCCTATATCACGGAACACGATGTCCCGTACAATAAACTTCACGATCAAGGCTACCCAAGCATAGGTTGTGCCTGCTGTACACGCGCTATCAAGCCTGGAGAGGACTTTCGTGCCGGCCGCTGGTGGTGGGAAAGTGATCAACAGAAAGAGTGCGGATTGCATATCGTTGATGGCAAACTCGTACCTCAGAAAAAATAGCCGATTTCGTAAGTATTACCGCAAATTCAAAAGCCTGGCGATGACCGTCATACTTTAATGCATCGCCGGTTTTCGAGCGTTCAGCTGCTTGCAGCCTAACCCCCCCCAAAAATATAGAATCGAATGGAAAATTATCAGTTATCACATTTAGACGCATTGGAATCGGAGTCGATTCAGATAATGCGAGAGGTTGCTGCTGAGTTCGAGCGGCCCGTACTCCTATTCTCAGGGGGTAAAGATTCCCTAATAATGTTGCGAATCGCCGAAAAGGCTTTCCGGCCGGCGAGGTTTCCATTTCCAATAATGCACGTAGACACGGGACATAATTTCCCGGAGGTACTTGAGTTCAGGGACCGGTTAATCGAGGAGATTGGAGAGCGCTTAATTGTCAGGAAGGTTGAAGACGCCATCGAAAAAGGTATCGCGGTTGAAACTGAGGGCGGGGACGTAAGTCGGAATCGCCTGCAGAGTCCGACATTGCTAAACGCGATCGAAGAGTTCAAGTTCGATGCCGCGTTCGGCGGTGGCCGGCGGGACGAAGAAAAAGCGCGGGCGAAAGAACGAATCTTTTCTTTTAGAGACGAATTCGGTCAATGGGATCCTAAGAACCAGCGGCCGGAACTTTGGAATCTTTACAACGGCCGAATATTTTCAGGCGAGAATATCCGCGTATTTCCGATAAGCGACTGGACCGAGCTCGACGTTTGGCAGTATATCCAACGAGAGAACTTAGAGGTGCCGTCGATTTATTTCAGTCATGATCGCGAGGTTTTTTACCGTGACAACCAGTGGTTGAGCGCCTCGCCTTATATGGCGCCAAGGGATAGCGAAGAGGTAGTCGTTAAGAATATCCGTTTTCGTACAGTCGGAGATATGGTTTGTACCGGGGCGATCGAGTCAAAGGCGTTGTGCGTATCGGATATAATCAATGAAATCGCTGTATTTAGAGTGTCGGAACGCGGTGGTCGCGCCGATGACCGTTTTTCCGAAACCGCAATGGAAGACCGGAAGAAGGAAGGATATTTCTAGTGTCCCGTTAATCTAATTCCTTGACATTTGATTACGTCTATTTTGCTGCCGGGGGGTAGGCAGTGATTTTTCGGGCGTACCCGCAGGTACGTACAAAATTCGCTAACGCCGCTCTGCATTAAAATACACGTAACCACATGGGCGAGTGACTTTTGAAGTTCAAGACACGTTTCCGTGTAACGACGATGCGACAGCATCGCCTTATGCACTGAAACGCACTGGAAATATCAAAATTCATCTCGTCAAATGATAAGGAATTAATTTAACAGGACACGAGAATGACAGATCTAACCGACGAGAATTCACCAACCGAGTTGCTGCGGTTTTCTACCTGCGGCAGTGTTGACGATGGGAAGAGCACATTAATAGGACGGCTCCTTTACGACAGTAAATCGCTTTTCGAGGATCAGCTCGCTGCTCTTGAGTCAGCGAAGCAGTTAAGTGGAAATACCGAGATCAATCTCGCTAATTTGACGGACGGATTGCGGGCGGAAAGAGAACAGGGGATTACGATTGACGTAGCGTATCGGTATTTCGCGACGCCGAATCGGAAGTTTATCGTTGCGGACACGCCTGGGCACGTGCAGTACACCCGAAACATGGTGACCGGCGCTTCCACGGCGAATCTGGCGGTGGTCCTCGTTGATGCAAGAAAAGGTGTTATCGAGCAAACGCGGCGGCATAGTTACATTGCCTCTCTTTTGGGAATTCCGCATCTCGTATTGTGCGTTAACAAAATGGACCTGGTAGATTACGATCAGGACGTGTTTACCCGGATTCGTAACGATTTCGAGGAGTTTTCAACCCGTCTCGGTATCCAGGATATTACGTATATTCCTGTATCTGCGTTAGGGGGAGATAACGTCGTCGACCTGTCGGAGAATATGCCTTGGTATAACGGGCCTCCGTTATTGTCATATCTTGAGAACGTACACATCGCAAACGACCGAAATCTTACGCACGGACGCCTCCCGGTGCAATGGGTAATTCGGCCACGGTCAGATGAATACCACGATTTTCGCGCGTATTCAGGCCAGATTGCAAGCGGCGTTTTCAAGGTTGGCGAAGAAGTTGTCATTTTACCTTCCGGGAAGAGTTCGCGAATAAAAGATATCCTGAATTTTGAAGACAAATTGCCCGTGGCGTATGCGCCGATGTCAATCGCGGTTCGATTGGAAGATGAGGTCGACGTCAGCCGCGGCGATATGATCGTGGCTAAGGACAATGTCCCGCATGTCAGTCGCGACATTGATGCGATGGTTTGCTGGATGCATGACCGACCGATGCTGACGGGTAAGCATTATGCGATTAAACACACTGTTTCTAATGACAAAACAGTCGTCAAAGAATTACTGTATCGCGTCGATATCAATACCCTTGAATCCGATTTATCCGCGACCAGCCTCGGGTTGAACGAGGTTGGCCGGGTAAAATTGAAGACGCAGAACCCATTGATATTCGATGCATATACGATAAATCGGAGCACCGGATCGTTTATCCTGATTGACGGTGCAACCCACGCAACCGTCGGTGCCGGGATGATTTGTGAACCAGCCCTGGAGCCGCCAATGCCGAAGTATGAGGGATATGTTATTTGAGTTCCACGGTAGCGACGACGGATAGCGCTTCGTTTTCTCCTGTGGAGACCAGAATTACTACAAAATTCAACTCTGAAATTGGCGAAGCGAATGTGGGAGGCGCTGTCCCCAGCGGCGACAGATGTATTCTGGAACGATTCCGAAAAAATGATAGCCGCTAGGGACGGCGCCTCCCACACTCAGAAACAGCTTTATTTCTGCTTAATTTTCGTTGGAGTAGTGACGGACCACTGAGTCGGGCAGGCAATACCGTTAAGAAACTTTTACTATGGTATGCCCGCAAGCAGTGAGCCGGAACATCCTTGTTATCGCTGCTTTATCGGTCATTATTTTGGTCGAATTCCGACGGAATAAAATTGAATATCCAAGATCTATACCTAACGTCTTCAGGTTCTTTAATTATCGTTCAGCATCCCTTTGGGTGGTTAATCTAAAGACATCCAAAAAGTCAACTGCTTGCAGTTTAAATTCGAAAATTCATTAAGTTTAATCCATGACCAACTCTCTCACCGAGTTAAAACACCAGACCTTGACGGTGCCGTCGGATGGCCTTCGTCTAAGTTCCGGCGAGTTCCTGACCGAAGTAGTGGTTGCCTACGAGACTTACGGGACACTCGCTGAGGACAAGAAGAATGTAATCTATATCTGCCATGCGTTGACTGGAGATTCTCACGCCGCGTTTCGTTATAGCCCGGATGATCCAGAACCAGGTTGGTGGGACCCTATTATAGGGCCGGGTAAGGCGATCGATACGGATAAGTTTTTCGTTGTTTGCTCGAATATACTCGGGGGCTGTAAAGGAACCACCGGCCCGAATTCGATCGATCCAGCAAGCGGGAAGCCTTACGGCGCGAAATTTCCATTAGTGACAATCAAGGATGTTGTCTGCGTTCAAAAGATGCTGCTCGATCAGCTTGGGATTCCCGAGTTGTACTGTGTCATTGGCGGTTCGATGGGAGGCATGCAAAGCCTGGAATGGAGCATCAGTTATCCGGATTACGTACGTAAGTGTATCTGTATTGCCTCGGCGGTTAGTTTGTCCCCTCAAGCACTTGCCTTCGATATTATAGGTCGGCAGGAAATTGAGTTTGACCCGC
The DNA here is from genome assembly GCA_021772635.1 of Verrucomicrobiota bacterium. Classification (GTDB taxonomy): domain Bacteria; phylum Verrucomicrobiota; class Lentisphaeria; order JABSQK01; family JAJFLO01; genus JAJFLP01. The sequence continues at coordinate 48,787 of JAJFLP010000004.1, forward strand.
ACTGGAACGATGGCGACTATTATGACAACGCCGACAAGCCCGCGAAGGGCTTGTCGAGAGCCAGGCAGATCGGGCATGTCACCTATTTGTCGTCCGCGGCGATGGAGAACAAGTTTGGGCGTGAACAAAAGGAAGGTAACGATTCTATTCGTTCCGGGAAGTTCTCCACAAGTTTTCAGGTCGAATCCTACCTCAACTATCAGGGGAACAAGTTCGTCAAGAGATTCGATGCCAATGCATATCTGTATATCAGTCGAATGATGGATATGTTCGACCTCGCGAAAGAACATGGATCGGTAAAAGATGCATTTCGAGATACTCAGTGCGAGTTTCTCATCGTCTCGATTAGCACCGACTGGTTATTTCCGCCGAGTCAGCAGCTGGAGATCGTCTCTTCGTTATTATCGAATCGAAAACCGGTAAGTTACTTCAACCTCGACTCGCAGTACGGACACGATGCGTTCTTGATTGAATACGATGATTTGGGACCGGGTATTCAGGCATTTCTGAATGGCAAGGTAGACCAGGGCGCGCAAGATTCCGGTGACCGGATGGATCTTGATCATATATGCGCGATGATTAAAGACGGCAGTCATATTCTTGACGTTGGAAGCGGTGGTGGCGAGCTCATGTACGCGCTAAAAGAGATGAAAAATATAAGCGGAATTTGCCTCGACGTCGAATTTGAAAAGATCGTCGAATGTATGGGTAAAGGCTTGTCTTCTATTCAGTTGGATGCAGATACGGGTTTGGGGATAATCGAAGACAACTCTTTTGATTGCGTCCTTCTAAACCAAACGATTCAACAGCTCAAGAGCGCGTTGCAAACTATTAAGCAAATCATTCGGATCGCCGGCTACGGCGTCGTTGGTTTTCCAAATTTCGCGTATTACAAATACCGACTGTCATTATTCCTGAGAGGAAAACTTCCGGTGTCCGGAGGCCTTCCGTTTGAATGGTATAACACGCCGAACACACATTTGGTTACTGTAACTGATTTCAAAGAGCTTTGCCGTCGACACGATATTCGGATTGAAGAAATTGAGTGCCTGGCTGACGATGTTCTGGGTAAGTTATTGATTTCAATGGGATTTGAGAATCTCGGGAGTGACCGCGGTCTGGTAGCGATCAGCCGCCAGCGTATAAAAGCTTAATTTATTCGAGGGTAACCGACCCGATTGAAACACCTTGCCTTCGACTGCGTTTAATAGCTGCTAATCCCAGTGTCATCATCGCGAATAACGCATACGTGGACGGTTCGGGGACGGCGGCCGTAAAACTGATGATCAACTCGGGATGAAGCGACGCGTTGCCCGTATCCGCTGAATAATACGCGACTCGGTTTCTGACCGCTTCGGTTTCCGCTCGCAGATATAGTCCTGAATTATTCCCGAGAATCCAGTCATCGATAAACGACACGTCAGAGAATTGGAAATCGACGATAGTAGTCGACGTAGTATGCGTTGCGCTAGCGATAACCGGCGTTAGGTAATCAATTCCGGCGGTTGATGCCCCTACGGAACCGGCCCAGGATTCGCTGCCTTGAATTCGTTTACTCCAAGTACTTGCCCCGGTACCAGGTCCGTTACTTTGCGTTCCCTCAACCCAGCCTGCGTTGGCAGTCGACACCTCATGTATCTCTACCACCCCGCTGCCGTCCGCAAAATTTTGATAAAGCCGCAGTGTTACGCTGTCAATGAATTGGTATTTGTCTGCGAATGACGTGATATCAAACCGTACAAAACTGTGTCCAACTCCAGACAGTGAAGTGATGGTCCTGCCTACCGAAAAATCGCCTCTGCCACCAAAATTTGAGGTTGTATGATAAATATTGCTCTCGTGAAATATTCCGACGTCTTCGGTTCCAGCGTACGTAGTCTCAAGAAATGGATCGAGAGCCCCATCTTTGTAGGTGATCATGTCCGCATATGCAACACGACCCACGAGCATCGCGACGAAAAGCATCGAAATTGGCTGAAAGTTCATTGATTTTCTCTCATTTTCCATAACCAAGGGAAGACTTATAGAGTGTCATACAAGGGGTTTGCTTGTTCTCCTTTCCAAGCATAATTTCCGTACTGGGATCGCCAGTTGTAAAGCAATCGTGCGTAACCGAGTTTTACGTTGTAAAGATATTCGCGAAGTTTCATCAACCCTTCGCAGGCTTAACGACAAACAGTAAATCCCCGGTATTGACTGCCTGACCGGATGTTGTGTTAACTCGCACCACCTCATAGTTCGTATCCGGTGGGTAGACGATTGCTCCATCGCTATTATAAATCTGCAATGAAATTGCACGAAAGACTTTCATCGCCTCGATCAGACATAAGGTTTGTTCATTGGATACCGAATCGCCGACGTTGACGAACGGCGGATCGGTAGGGGAGGGCGCGATATAGAAGATGCCGGAGGACGGCGCCAGGACCCGGATCTCGTCGCTGTCTTCAATGCGCAGGGCGTCGAGGCCAAACGCTTTCTTGACGTCTCCAGCCGCCTCCTCGGTTTCTTTTATTAATTTTTTCTTATCAACGCGCGCCAGAAACTTTGGTAGATAAGTCGTATCATAATCTCCCGCTCGGAAAATTTTGTCCTTTAGAATCTGCTTTAACAGCGGAATATTCGTACATATCCCTTTGATAGAAACGCGGTTGAGATACTTGCCGAGATAATCGATCGTGGCATCGCGATCTTTGCCTTTACAGATTAACTGAATAATCATGCTATCGTAATACGACGGTACAACCTTGCCTTTACCGATGCATGATATGATCTGGATATTCTTGTCTTCCGGGAAGTCGTACTCGGTAACTTCGCCTGGATCCGGCAGGAAAATTATCTCACCCGACTCGTCCGCCGCCGTTCGTTCAGCGGTGATTCTGACCTCGATCGCGTAGCCTTTCGCTTTGACGACCATATCCTCGATACTCTTGCCGGCGGCGACGTCAAACTGCGCGCCGACAATATCGATTCCAGTAACGGTCTCTGTGACGGGGTGCTCGACTTGCAGTCGAGTGTTCATTTCCATGAAGTACACGGATTTTTCATCCAAATTATAGATGAACTCAACGGTACCGGCGCCGATGTAACCGATCTTGTCGGCGATAGATCCAGAGTAATCGAACGCTGCTTTCTGCAGCTTCGCCGTTAACATTGTCGAGCCTGACTCTTCAATGATCTTTTGATTATTTCTCTGCACGCTACAGTCCCGCAAGCCGAGAACCTTGGTATTGCCCAGGCGATCTCTGAGGATTTGAACTTCTATATGCCTCAGCGACGTGACGCACTTTTCTATATACAGATCGCTATTACCGAAGGCGCTTTTCGCCTCCGCCATCATTTGCGTGAAGATTTCATGGAAGTTATCGGAGGAGTCGACCATCTTAATACCTTTCCCGCCGCCGCCGTGAACTGCTTTTATGACGATTGGGTAGCCGATTTCTTCGGATAAACTGCGCGCCGCGTCTGAGCTGGTAATGATCCCATGGCTGCCGGGAACAACGGGGACGTCGATTGAGAGCGCGGTATTAATCGCGTTCGATTTATTGCCCATACGTTCCATGCTGTGTACCGGCGGCCCGATAAAATTAAGGCGATGTCGGCCGCAGAGGTCTGCGAATTGCGGGTTCTCCGAGAGAAATCCGATACCCGGATGCAGCGAGTCAACCTTTTCTCGTTCCGCGATACGGACCACACTTTTCGCATTTAAGTAACTCTCATCCGATGTATTTCCTCCTAAACACACCAACCGATCGTTTTCTCCCAGCATGTCGGCAGCGACGGAATCCATGTCCGCGTCCGATTGAACGAGCACGATTTCAATGCCTTTACTTTGAGCGCCGCGAATTAGCTTGACCGCCGTACAGCCGCGCGCATGAAGCAAGACCCGGTTTACCGCCTTCATCAAGCTCAAATGGCTGACGGTCTTGGTTTGTTCGATTGCGTCCTCGTCTTCTGTTGTGAGTTCTCCCTGGAGGACTCGCGCGATAACGTCTTCGACCGTTTCAGTCGCGACGGGAATATTGGGATCGAACTCTTTCAGTTCGTCGTCCAAATCCTCGAAGAAGGGATGCTTAACCAGCCCTTGCATCGCACCTTCTTCTGTCGAGAGGTAATTCGAGAGTGTGGCAGTGGCGGGAAGATAAGCAGGAACAACGATCTGACCTGCAAATGGCATGTTCGTTCCGGAGAAGTAGTATGTCTGCACGAGGGGATGCGTAACAAAACTTGCCTGCGCTCCGCCGGTGCAATCGCCGAAGCCAAAGCATACGACCGGTAAATCGTTATCCCGAACAAATCGCGAAATACGATCGTTCACTATTGCCATCGAGAACAACGCCCCGGCGCCTTCCTTCGTCTGCATACCACCGGAGGAGACGAAGCAAATAATAGGGAATCCCTTCGCGGCACACTTCACCATGAGCTTGCAGAATTTCTCGGCACTTGCCATATCAAACGCGCCAGCTTGGAAATCCAGGTTCGACACCATAACGCCGACCTTTCTCCGCGTGCCCTTGATCTTGAGCACACCTGTCCCGGTAATGATCCCACAAGGAACCACGCCTTTGGACAAAGCCTGCTCGATTGAGATTCGGAAACCCGGGAAATTTACCGGATCGGAGGTCATGAAATTGCTGTGTAACTCCTGGAAGTCCGTAAAGAACCGGTCGATAATCGCCTTAGTATTTGCCTTCTTCGTTCTTTTATAGCGCGTTAAGAGATCCTGGATCAATAGATCCTGGTAGGCGATTGTCAGGCGATTCCAGAAATCCTTGAGTCCAATGTTTCGCGGGTTGATATGACCTTCATATTGCTTCGGTGACTGCTCAGACCTGAACAGCTCCGGGAGCAGGTGCTCGAAGTAGAACGTGATCACTGCGAACAGCGTTTCGGAAATCCGTGGGAACGCGATCTTTTTCCACTCCTCAATAGACTTCAGCAATTCCCCGCACCTCGGATTCACGATGAAGGCATTCAGCCACTCCGAAAACTCCGCCGTTATTGTTTCAGCGGTGTTCTCCTTCGGCAGGCTCTTACTTGGAGAATTCTTTATTACCTCAGCGACGGACTTTGCGATCGACTCGTCGAGGAGCGATTTTACCTTGTTCTTTGAGATAACGTTGAATTCGTGCGCTTCCTTCGCGATCGAAATGAGGTTGCTGATAATATTATTGTAGACGAGATCAAAAATGATAAAATTCCGGCACTCCTCGACCATAGAATTCTTGATGTCGTCGTTTCCGATAATATCGAGTACCGTGAGCTTCCCCTTAGAGCGCGACGATTTCTGTCCCTTCTTACTGAGGTGCCCAGTCAGAGAAATGAAATTATACTGGGCCCCGGCTTTCCATAAGTTATAAAGATGGAACGCGAAGCTCAGGTTCAATTCCTCGATCGATTTTTCAAAGTTTTGCTTCGGATCGCCGAGAATAAACTTCTTAATCTTACCTCGTTGTTTGTGTAACCGGTTCTTGAAGTATTGATAATTTTTCCACGACTTCGAGAGCGCGTTGTCGTACCGAACTTCGAGCGGACTTTCCAGCCACTGGTTGAACGCGTCACGGTGTTCCTTTTCGATACGCGCACTTAGGTCTCCCGTCGGGATCTCCTGCTCACTCAGACGCCCGTACCGTTCGAGAGTCATTGAGCGAAGGCGATTACGTAAACTCAGGTACCGCATGTACCGGTAGGTCGCCCCGAAAATATTAAGTTGCCCGGTCGGATTCTTCGGGAGTGCGAGTAGCGATTGCTGTTGAAAGGACTCGAGCGATTCCGAGGGCTCGATATAACGGCTGATACTCCGCCTATAGTGATCGAATACGTACGGATTCTGCTTAATGAAGTCGAGGACTCCGTTTTCGATCGATATAATCCCGGACGTGATCGCGTTCGTTAGGTTCTGGAGTTTCTCGCCGCTTTCGCCGGGGACGAAATCGATAATACCGTCGATATACCCTTGCTGGCACAGTTCGAACGGCGATACCCCGACGTATTTCGCGCATTCCTGCCACGACAGATTGTACTTGCGGGCGATACTGGCAAGGCCGCGTGGTTGGATTGTATTGAACACTCCGTCTCGGACAGACAACAGCATATTCGTCGTTGCCAAAGGAATAGCGCCACCCGAGTACCCGTTGCCGAGAACGATCGCGATTGTAGGTAAATCGACCAGCGACATTTCTGTGATCAACCGTGAGATCGCGTGCGCCTGATTATTCTGATTCGCGATCTCTCCAGCGTCCGCGCCGGGGGTATCGATAATCGTGACGATCGGTATTGAATAATCGGCGAACTCGCGAATGATATCAACTGCCTGAAGGTGGTGCTCCGGCATCCAGACGCCGTTATTCGCGGCTCTATTCTGCGCCAGAAATCCGACTCGTCTTTGCGACTTCCCGAAGTCCAAATACATTTCGAGGGCATACAGTGGGCCGTTCTCTATTTTTCGCAGAACTTTTCCTTCGATCTTACTTAGCACTGCCTTCGAACCAATCCGTGATTGATCTTCCGATGGTAATACCGTTGCTGCGATATACTTATCGACCTTCATTTTTCGCAGTTTTTTCAACGCCGTCTTAATCTGGCGTTCGCTGAGCAGACCCTTTAGATATTGGTGCCCGGAAAGTCCGCCAGCCTCGGGGAAAAGGGAGAAGTCGCTGGCAAGATCTTCAGCTTTAAGAAACAGTTGGTCCGGTCCGGATGTCTTTGGCGTCATCTGTAGTTTCCTTACTCAAAATTAAGGTAGTCAGTGAAAAATATCGGAGAGAAAGCTATCTAGACCCCGGGCGAAAATAGGCAAGCGCGCGGCTGCGAGACGTTTTCGAACGGGGTCTAACTAATCCCGGCGTTAAAGCCGTGCATGTCACCGAAGCACCAAAAGACACTTGCCCAAGGGGTTACACCTCTTTTTCTACTGTTCTGCGATGGGATAATCGACGCGTACTACGGGTACACGCCCGAAGATCCCAACGCAGCACAGCGAATAAATAGGAGCAATCATAATTATTAGAATTAAAACAAGCAAGTACTAGGTTGCGTTCGAAACTTGGAGTAGAACCTAATCGAATCCAAAGGCGAATGCAATTGTAGTTGCAGGCGATACCGGATTTTTTTTCCGTGGTGAGTTGATATATTTATCATGTAGGATAACTATACAGCTTTTGCGTCATGAGTATCTATATATTTGGTGCTATCGAAAGTCTTTTTTCCCTCGCCTGATAACTGGCGTTTCTTTACTTATCCAATCGACAATCTGAAATCAAAAATCCAAATGCTGATCGCTGAAAGTCCTGCCGGACGGCAGGATAGCTCAGTCGGTTAGAGTCCTCCTTTGGAGGATGGCCCAGGAGTTTACCTCCGTAGAATAGAAACTTATATGCTGGTTGTAGCTCAGTCGGTTAGAGTCCTCCTTTGGAGGATGGCCCAGGAGTTTACCTCCGTAGAATAGAAACTTATATGCTGGTTGTAGCTCAGTCGGTTAGAGCGCCTGGTTGTGGCCCAGGAGGCCGCGGGTTCGAATCCCGTCTTCCAGCCCATTTTTCTTAATGTCTTCGTCATACTTCGTCTATATCCTCTATTGTCCAGTTATCGAGAAGTCTTACGTTGGCCAAACGGACCATTTAATTCTACGATATTACCGACATCGTGAAGGGAAGAGCCGGTGGACCCGACGAATGAAGAAACCACTAGTTGTTCACTGGGAATTGTTTTCGAATCGATCCGACGCCATGAAGCGCGAAAAATTTCTTAAGACAGGGATCGGATTCGAAGAGCGAAGACGGATTGTTACCGAATCAATACGA